>JBJERG010000254.1:0-18251 GCA_051882155.1 Ruminococcus sp. | reverse complement strand
TGAAAAATAATCCATGGTGGATTGCTCTGTTGCGTTGATATATATAGCACATAATTTGATCAGGATAGCCGCTTCATCCTCATAGAAATAGAAAGCCACATTTTCTTCCTCATTATGTACAAACTTTCGTCCATATCTCAAAATTTTATTTTTCAGACGCAGCGCATATACGCTGTACTTATTTGTTTCGTCAGCCACGATAAAGTTTGACAAAACTGAAACAATAGAGTTAAAGAATCCTCTGGAAAGAAAAACTTCCACTGCACCTCTTTTAGAATTTCCATTCATGATTTTTTCTGCTTCAAACTTTCTTCCTGCATCATCATTATCTACACAAGAAATTATTTGTATGCCATCTTCTTGTAATTTTTTGGGTACTGTAGGTTTAAGTCCTGCCATTGAAACAAGAACGGCTCCTTCTAACTTTCTTTTATCGCAGAAAGAATAGAAGCTCATAAGATCTATTGCTCTTTCAAAAATATATGCTCTTTTGAGCTTACCATCTTTTGCAGGAACAGGGGTAAACATAAATGCACTGTCACCGGTTCCGGAAGCAATACCCTTGTAGCGTTTAAAAGAATTGCAGCCCTGAATTTCACCACCTACCACATTTCCATCATTATCACGATGTACAAAAACTGCATTGGCATTTTTTAGGTTCTGCGATACTCCATTTGCAGTTGACTTAACTGTATTCTGTGATTGATAAAGCAATTTTGCATGAACTAATTCTTCTACAATTTCACTCGGAATCTTTCTGGTCTGACAAAAATATGCGAACATTCTTCTCATGTTCGGAGCTTGTTCCGGCATATGAAGTTCCTTCTTTTCTTTATCAGAAACAGTCGGCTTTAATGGTGTAATTTTTTTCGGCGATTCTGATTTTGAGTTTGATGCAGAGCGAGTTGCCCCGATGTCTTGTCCTGTTAGTTCGTGTACAGCCTGATTAAAGCTGCGTCCGCAAACAAGAGTAAGACAGTCAATAGAATTATTTGTCCTGCCTACATTTTCATAATGGTTATACCACTGATTTGTCTCCGGTTTAATGCAAAGTCCCGGAAACTCTTTGATATAGTAATTGCCGCTTTTCTTATCCACCGTATAGCCGCTGGACTGAAAATAGCGTACCAAGTCTGCTTGTCTTGCTTCTTGTACCAGTTCAGCAAATTCTTCTTTTTTCATACTTCCTCCGTTTAATATAATGGGCACCTCTAAAAACCCGCTCATCCGTCATCTGAAGCACATCTTCACGCCATCTTCACTTTCAAAAAAACTTGAAATACACAAAGTACTTGTGCCCCTTGTGGGTATTCCTGCGTTTTTCCTCAAGTGAATCTGCCGCAAATCTGTGCCTCATCTGACGAATTCGGAGTATTTAGAGATGCCCTTTAGTTAATCGAGTTCTTTCTGCATAAATTGAATACGATACTGTCGTGACATAGGGATTTTTTCAAACTGCTCCTGTGAAAGAACAACTGCATCATAAGAACCTGTTGCCACCCTTGCGGTAAATAGATTCCTTTTCGCTTCACTTGACAGATCATCGTTAGTAACTGTAAGAATTTTTGCATCCGGATAAATCTTACGCCATTCATTTGCTGTTTGCTCTGTCAAGGCTTTTGGCACAACCACACAAGCTTTATGAATAAGACCGAGTTCCTTTTCTTCATTACAGAAGTAAAAATAACTGCTGATTTTCCTGCACCTACAACGTGGGCTGAAAGTGTATTACCTCCGTAAATTGCCCTTGCTACACAATTTTTTTGGTGAGGGCGAAGTGCAAAATCACTTGATATACCGGGCAATGTCAGCTTTGAACCATTGCAGGAACGTCAGACAAGACTATTGAAAATGTCATTGTACTTACGTTCATACTTTTCTTTTCGCTCCGGGTCTGCAAAAATCCACTTTTTAAATTCATCACGAATTATCTTTGCCTTTTCCAGTGCAATTTTTGTTGCCCTCGGATCAGTTTTGGTTATAGTCTTTGATGGATCTTTAGGATATGGCTTTTCACGCTGTACTACAATCCTACGCTGATTCAGTATTTTCTCCGCAAGCTGATACATATTTAGATCGGCTGTACCATATGTTGTTGTTTCTGCTAAGTTGAGATCTTTTTTGATTCCAGCATTCATAACTTCGAATTCGCCAGTAACATGAGAGTAACTTACATCACATTTGCGTGAATCATGAGGTAAATTCATGTTCTTGATAGCTTTGTACATAGAATCAATGATTATTTGCGGTGTATAATGGGCATTTAGAGTGTTTTCTCTTGCCGCTGCATATTCTTCTGGAGTAAGTATATCTTGCAGCTGCTTGCGATAATAATCATATTGCGGTAAGCGTTCATCAAACACCTGCGGCAAACCGCCCCAGCCAATTTTTTCCTGATTTCGGTTTCAGAATCAAGTTTTTTATTTATAGAAGGCAACCAGAAAGCGGCACAATCCCTTATAAAGCAAAGCCCTCCGGAGCTGCTGCTCCGAAGGGCTCTTTCCTGTTCAGACAATTGTCTGCATACAACCAATTTTTTTCTTTACTTACTAAACACTGCACAGCCGCATTCTTCCGGATGATCGAGAACAATGCTTTTCTTATTAAGGTATTTAAAAATCAAACAGCCGATCGTTAAATCTCCTCCTGCACCCAGAATATTGAAAGCTCCAATAACAAGCAATGACACACTGCCTGAGAAAACGGCGGCAGCTGACGGAATAATCCCTAAAATTATGAAAGGCAAAAACAGGCCAACATAATATTTTTTAACTGAAAGCGCTTCATCACAGTGACAATAGGGCGTTAAAGAACTCCACATCATTCCGAATTCAATACTCTTCCATTTCCTTTTGCAGAATAAAACCCAGCCTAAACCATGAATAAACTCATGAATCGGCAATGATAATATTATCGCCGCAATAATTAAAAAACTATCCGGAAATACAAAATAATCCAGCCAGTCTGTTTTTTCAGAAGGATTCAGACAAAAAAACAACACGACAAATAATACAATGAACGGCCCTGCAGTAACAATTGCCATTACATTTGCTTTAAGTATTGAAATCACCGCTTTTTCTTCTTTATATCCCTCGGATAAAAGATATTCTCTTATATCATTGTATTTTTCGTTTCTCTTTTTTAGAATTTCGCTTTTTTTATCACTCATAATATCCTGCTTTCTGCTAAAATTAAGACGGCTGTGAACAGTTCACAGCCGTCTGATAAAATTACTTATTCTCAGCCTTGCGCTGTTCGAGTTCTATAAGTGCATCCTTGCGGGACAGGCTGATCTTGCCGTCCTTAATTTCCATTACCTTAACAATAATCTCGTCACCTACTGAAACTACATCTTCAACATTTTCAACACGATTCTTGTCAAGCTTTGAAACATGAACCAGACCGTCCTTGCCCGGTGCAATCTCTACGAATGCGCCAAACTGCTTTATAGATACAACCTTGCCTCTGTAAAGTGCACCGACCTCCGGATCAAGAGCAATTGTGTGAACGATCTGGAGAGCCTTCTGGCAGCCGTCCATATCAAGACCGCTGATAAATACATTTCCGTCTTCATTTATGTCGATCTTTACATCGCATTCTGCGGAAATCTTCTGGATAACCTTTCCGCCCTGACCGATTACCTCACGGATCTTGTCAACAGGGATCTTTGTCTGGAACATCTTGGGAGCATACTTGTTAACAGTTTCTCTTGGCTCGGGAATAGCCTTAAGCATTATCTCATCAAGAATATACAGACGAGCCTTTCTTGTCTTTTCAAATGCTTCCTTTATGATAGCAGGTGTCAGACCGTCAACCTTAATGTCTACCTGGATAGCTGTAATACCCTTATGAGTACCGCCAACCTTGAAGTCCATATCGCCATAGAAATCCTCAAGACCCTGAATGTCAACCATTGTCATAAATTCATCGCTGTCAGGCTTTGTGATAAGTCCGCAGGAAATACCTGCAACAGGAGCCTTCAGCGGAACGCCTGCGTCCATAAGAGCAAGTGTGGAACCGCAGATTGAACCCTGGGATGTTGAACCATTGGAAGACAGAACCTCTGAAACAAGACGCATAGCATAAGGGAATTCTTCAACTGAAGGAAGAACCGGTACCAATGCACGTTCAGCAAGTGCGCCGTGACCGATTTCACGTCTTCCGGGACCTCTGCTGGGTTTTGTTTCGCCTACGGAATAGGACGGGAAGTTGTACTGGTGCATATATCGCTTTGATACCTCTTCATCAAGACCGTCAAGCTTCTGCGCTTCACTTACAGGACCCAGTGTAGCAATTGTCAGAACCTGTGTCTGACCTCTTGTAAACAGACCTGAACCGTGAACTCTCGGCAGCAGACCTACCTCAGCAGCCAGCGGACGAATCTCATCAATGCCTCTGCCGTCAACACGCTTACCCTCATACAGCCAGTTGCGAACGATCTTCTTCTGAAGCTTGTACAGGCATTCATCTATCATTGCACCCTGCTCAGGATATGCTTCGTCATACTTTTCGTGGATAGCGTCAGCGATAGGCTGGAGTCTTGCATCTCTTTCATTCTTGTCATCAGTATCCAGAGCATACTTTACCTGTTCAGCAAATTCAGCTTCCATAGCGTCAAACAGATCGTGGTCAACGTCCATTGACTGGAATTCAAACTTAGGCTTGCCGATCTGGGCACGGATATCATTGATGAAAGAAACCATCTTCTTGATTTCCTCATGACCTGTCATGATTGCTTCAAGCATAAGATCATCCGGAACTTCGTTTGCGCCCGCTTCTATCATAACGATCTTTTCCATAGAACCTGCAACAGTCAGCTGAAGGTCATTGTTTGCTCTCTGCTCAAGAGTAGGGTTCAGAACTATCTGACCGTCGCACAGACCAACGCTTATGCCTGCGATAGGGCCATTCCACGGAATATCGGAAATTGCAATAGCAATAGAAGTAGCCAGCATACCTGTAATTTCGGGTGAACAGTCAGGGTCTACAGCCAGAACGGTCATGACAACGGAAACGTCATTGCGCATATCCTTCGGGAAAAGCGGACGGATAGGGCGGTCTACCATACGTGATGTAAGGATAGCCTTTTCAGAAGGCTTGCCCTCTCTCTTTGTAAATGAACCGGGTATTCTGCCCACAGCGTACATACGCTCCTCATAGTCAACGGAAAGCGGGAAGAAATCAACGCCCTCTCTGGGCTTTGCACTTGCCGTAACATTAGCCATAACAACGGTTTCACCGTAGTGAACCCAGCATGAACCGTTTGACAGCGCACAGGTCTTGCCTGTTTCTACTACAACAGGACGTCCTGCAAATGTTGTTTCAAACTTTCTATAATTCTCAAACATTTAAAATATTCCTTTCTGCACAGATAAAAATAATCCTCGCAGCGACAGTTTAGCAGAAAACCCTGAATCCTTATATAATCACAAAAAGACCCACGGTTTCATGCTAAATAACCGCCGCTGCATACTGAATCAAACACGGAAAGGCAGAGGGATTCCCATCTGCCTTTTCAACGTATTTTTCGCAAAATTACTTACGAATGCCAAGCTTTTCGATGCAGGCACGATAACGGTTTACATCCTTCTTCTTCATGTAAGCCAGCAGGTTTCTTCTGTGACCAACCATCTTCAGAAGACCTCTTCTGGAGTGATGATCCTTCTTGTGTGTCTTCAGGTGTTCAGTAAGGTCATTGATTCTCTTTGTGAGAATAGCAACCTGAACCTCAGGAGAACCTGTGTCTGTTTCGTGCAGACGATTCTGCTCGATTACGCTTGTCTTTTCTTCTTTCAGCATCATGATAAATTCACCTCATTTAAAATTTCATCATGAACATAGAAACGGGCAGGTGATGCTCCGCTTTGCGGTTATGTCCCGTATCCAAGTACATGACTTATTTATTATACCACACATTTACCAGTTTGTAAAGTTACAATTTTGTGAACTTTACAGAAACTCAGGAAATAATCTTTCCCTTATGTTTTGAATTTTTGCCGCCTTCCTTTGCTTTGGCAGGTTTTTTGGCTGTAACAGGCTTTTCTTTGCCGCCCATATCCTCAAAAAGAACTTCCTCAGAATCCTGTGCCTCTTCAAGATCTCCTATAAGCTCAGGATTTATTTCGCCTCTCTGCTCATAATACGGATTAATGATGTACTTTTGTATGATCGGATAGCTGTTGAAGCAGATAACAAGTCCCAGCCATGACGCAGGCAAAAATGGCAGAAGAGTCATTGCAATTACCGCAATTCCGAGATCTGCGAAAATGATCACTCCTGCAAAAGCAAAAACAAAGACAGAGATAACTGCAAGCGTGATGAGATTTTTCTTCAGTGCAATAATTGCCAGTGACAGAGAATTTTTAAGTATCTGTTTTAATTTCAGATTAGTTGCAATTATCATCAGAAACGCATAAAAATTCATCATCAGCACAACTATGCCTACGCTGAGGGCAAGTGCGAAGAAAACGTAGAAAAGCTTGTTTCCCGACTGTTCTATGAGGAGCGGATAGATATACAGAGCTGCAACTATACAGCTTGCCACAATACAGTCCAGAATTCCTAAAACACAGCTGTATTTAAATTCACTTTTAAAGGTTTTGAAGAAGTCATGCACCATGAAAACCGGCTTTTCAAGGACATACGCCCTGAGAACCTTGGTATGGCCTGCCGTTGCAGGGCCGAAAATCACCGCAAAAACAACAAAAAGTCCTGCCATAAGCATAAACGACGGCGTTCCCGAAGGAATAAAACCTCCTGCTCTCATAAAAAATATCACAGCTGCGCCGATAAGCGGCAAAAAGAACATGAAATACAGGAGATTAAGTCCGAACATTTTCCAGAACTTTCTGCCGAAAATCTCCATAAATCTTGCAAATCCTTTTTTCTTCGGAGCATTTTTTGCAATGCCTGCTCCCGCATTTTCATAGCTTTGTCCAAACAGACCCATTACTTTAAAATTCCTTTCTGATATTATAAAAGACTGATGCAGACAGCATACAATATGCTTAATGCCAGTATCATTACAAACAGTACTGCAAAGCGTACAAAATATAATTTAAGCCTTCTCCGCATTTCAGGCTCATCAGTTTCCGAAAAATAAACTTTCACCGATATTCCCGACAGTCTGACTGCTTCACGCACTCCGAGAAGAATTATAAATGAAACAGCCACTGTAAAGACTGCTGATAAAGCATACCCCGGCAGCATTCGGACGGTTATATTCTCCGAAAGCCTTGTAAGGCAGCAGCCGGCAGCAAATCCATGCAGTACAAGAACAGCTGCAAGGCAAGGCTGTCCAATTGCGCAGAATCCAAGGCACATTGATAAAAGCCATACACTGAGATTCCACCGGACAGAACAGATAAACGCCTCTGCTGTACCATTATAATTACCCGGTATGCCGTAGGCTTCGGAAAACCTGCAAAGAAATATATCGCCGCATTTCGTCATGCAAAGCATTCCTGCTATACAGCCGGCAGCAAGCATTATCATATAAGCAAAAAGCTCAAGTCTTCGCCTTTGAGAGGCTGTAAGCCACAGCCTGAGATTCATCCTTTTCATAAAGCTCCTCCTTTTTGAGTCTTTTGTAAAGATTATGCAGGAGAAGCTTTTATTATAACGCTTTATTTTGACAGTTCGTATGCTCTTTTAGTGCATCGTTTGCAGGCGTCATCCACTATTTCCGTAAGCCTGCCCTCATAAAGTGCATCAAGACCTGCGAGAGTAGTTCCTCCGGGAGATGATACCATTTTTATAAGTTCATCAATTGTCATTCCGGAATCTGTCAGCATCTTTGCAGAACCGATAAGAGTCTGGGCAAAAAGTGAAAGTGCTGTATTTCCGTCTATACCTACAGATTCTGCATATTCGGTAAATCCCTTTGCAAAAAGATATATAAACGCAGGACTGCTGCCATTAATGGCAATGATCTCTTTCATTTTATCCTGCGGGATAACCGCTGTAATTCCGCAGGAATCAAAAATCTGTCTTACAACTGCAAATTCCTCATCACTTACAGAATCACTTTTTGAAAGTGCAGTTGCACCCGTTCCCAGAAGCAAAGGCGTATTCGGCATAACCAGCACAACCTTGGCATTCGGAATAGTTTCAGAGCAAATGTATTCAGCGGTAATTCCTGCTGCGATTGATACTATTACAGTATCTTCTGTAACAGCTTCCTTTATGCCGGGAAGAGCGTCGCCAAACTGCTGTGGCTTTATTGCAAGAAAAACATATTTGCAGTTTTTTGCCACATCAAAGGCGCTGTCCACAGCCTTTACGCCCTCAGCTGCAAGAGCATGAAGCTTTTCTGCAAAGGGATCATAGGCAAATATCTCCGCCTCTGACGCCATGCTGCTGCCTGCAATGCCCTTCATAATGGCGCTGCCCATATTTCCTGCACCTATAAAGCCTATTTTCATATTCATAAAAAATCAGTCCTCATTTCAAAAAGTCATATAAGGCAATATCGCACAAAGACTGTGCGTAATATGCAAGCAGATTGCGTACAGAGCCGTCAGGCGTGCTTTGTGCGGTATTGCCATGAATATATTATACAGCACTCCTGGCAGAAAATCAAGTAATTTTTAATGTTATATATTTGTTTCATATTTGTGTTGACAAATGTTTTTTTATAATGTATAATTACTTATGTGTGCAAATAAAAGGGGTATTTGCATAATATAATAATATTTAATTTGAAAGGACTAAAAATCATGAAAAAAAAGGTAATCATAATAGGCGCAGGTCCTGCGGGACTTACAGCAGCTTATGAGCTTCTGAAGGCACAGCCTGAGGAATTCGACGTTACGATCCTGGAGGAATCTGATGCAATCGGAGGCATCTCCAAGACTGTTCAGTACAAGAAAAACCGCATGGATATCGGCGGACACAGATTTTTCTCAAAGGACGACCGTGTAATGCAGTGGTGGGATGAGCTTATGCCAAGACAAGGCGAGCCTTCCTTTGACGATAAGATACTTCATCGTGAAAAGAAACTCCGCAAGGGCGGTCCTGATCCGGAAAAAACCGACCGTGTTATGCTGGTAAGAGGAAGAGTTTCACGTATTTACTATAAGAAAAAATTCTTTGACTATCCCGTTACAATGAAGCCTGAAACCATTAAAAACATGGGATTCGGCACTACTGTCAAGGCAGGATGCAGCTACATGAAATCTGCTATGCACAAACTGCCTGAGGATTCTCTTGAAAACTTCTACATCAACCGCTTCGGCAAGAAGCTTTATTCCATGTTCTTTGAGGGCTATACCGAAAAGCTCTGGGGTCGTCACCCCAGAGAAATCTCCGCAGACTGGGGCTCTCAGCGTGTAAAGGGTCTGTCTATCCGTGCAGTTATCAAGGATATGTGGAACAAGACATTCTCCAAGAACAATGACAATAAAAAGGTTGAAACCTCTCTTATTGAAGAATTCTACTACCCGAAGTACGGTCCCGGTCAGCTCTGGGAAACTGCCGCTGCCGAAGTGGAAAAAATGGGCGGCAAAATCTCTATGAACACAAAGGCTGTGAAGATCAATACCGACGGCAAGAGCAAGGTTCAGTCCATAGTTTGTGAGCAGAACGGCGAAAGCAAAACCATGGACTGCGATATTCTCATTTCTTCAATGCCGGTAAAGGATCTGGTTGCAGGAATGAACGACGTACCTCAGAATCTCAGTGAAATTGCAGCAGGTCTTCCCTACCGTGACTTTGTAACAGTAGGTCTGCTCGTGGACAAGCTTAACCTTAAAAATGAAACTCAGATCAGAACCCTGGGCAATATCGTTCCTGACTGCTGGATCTACGTTCAGGATGTAGGCGTAAAGCTTGGCAGAATCCAGATATTCAACAACTGGTCGCCATACATGGTGGAGGATCCGGAGCATACAGTCTGGATCGGTCTTGAATATTTCTGCGAAGAAGGCGACGACTTCTGGAATATGTCCGACAAGGACTGCATCAAAATGGCTGTACGGGAACTCCTTAAAATGGGCGTTATCAGCGATCCTCACGACGTTAAGGACTGCCACCGTGAAAAAGTAAAGAAGGCATATCCTGCATATTTTGATACATATTCACAAATGGATAAGCTTGTTGATTATCTCAGCGGTTTCGAAAACCTTTACTGCGTCGGCAGAAACGGTCAGCACCGTTATAACAATATGGATCACTCCATGGCAACTTCATTTGAAGCTGTAAAGAATATTCTCAGCGGTGAAACCTCAAAGGTGAACATCTGGAATGTCAACACCGAGAAGGAATATCATGAGGAGAAGAAGGAGGCTGCCAAATGACAGAGAACGACAGTTCCATTACGCAGACTTCCGAATCTTATGATGAATCAAAGGAAATACTCAAGGAAATTGCTGAAGAATTATCCGGTGATATGCCGGAAGAAACTCCGGTCAGACAAAAATTCTCGGTAAGTAAAATTATTCTTGACGCAATCGGAATATTTATTATGCTTATCGGAATATCCACTGTACTCTATTTCATATGGGGTCCTGCAAGAGGAGAATTTCATTCTGACAGCACGGATACCATATACTGGGCAGAAGCTGCAATGCAGGGAAACGGTCTTATAAATCCGGATTTTCATTATGCGGCGCTCATGCCCTTCGGCGGAAATATCTTTATGCAGATATGGATGCCATTTTTCGGGGTAAGTATGCTGACTCACACTCTCGGCATGACAACATTCATGGTGCTGTTTACAGCCTCTGCATACTGGCTGCTCCATGAAATGAAGTGGAGCATCAGATGGAAGGGCATTGCTATCGGCGGTCTGCTTATGGCAGTATCTCTCAGCACTAAGCTGCGTGAAATATTCTGGGGCCATATAATTTACTACAGTCTTGGAATGCTCTTTCTGCTGGCAGGTCTTGCAATGGTGCTTCATATTTATAATTTACAGGATAAGCCGGGAACAAGGAGTCTCCGAATACAGAAAATAATATTCTTTGTACTTCTCCTTGCAATGTTCGTTATCTGCTGTACAAATTCCACTACAGCAATAGCACTGTTTGCCCTTCCTATTCTGGGAGCGCTTTTCTGCGAAAGACTGCTTGACCATTCAACTCCCATGCTGTCAAAGAAAACCTTGTACAGTGTTCTGATGCTTATCATATGCGGCATAGGTGTTATCGGCGGCATGAAGCTGGGTGAAAAAATTGCAGGCGGCGTAACAGCCGGATATGCCACCGCATATTCTCATTTCACTGAACCCGGTACATGGTGGGAGCATATTGAAGGACTGCCGCTGGCATTTCTGAACCTTAACGGTCTTTCTGTAAGCACTGATTATTTCCTTATGTCAAAGGAAGGCATAGATATTATTGTTCTTCTGGCATATTCCGCACTTATTGTCATACTTCCCTTTGCAGCACTTTTCTGCTACGGAAAAATAAAGGACACAGGTCTGAGAATGCTCATCTGGTCACATTTTGTATCTGCGGCATTTATTCTGGTGGGATATATCTGCGGTATGCTGAATTCCGCAAACTGGCGGCTTTCACCGCTTATTGTAACAGGATTCCTTTTAAGCATTGCATTTATGCGCTGGATATACAAAAATTCAAGCTTCAAAAGACTTGGAATACTGCTTTTGATCCCTGCTGCATATGTATGCTCAAAATGTGCTGTTGACATAACAAAAATGCCAAGAGATTCCTATCTTGAAAATATTCAGTATCAGCTGGGACAGTATCTCGAAGAACAGGGTCTTAGCTACGGATATGCAACCTTCTGGAATGCACAGGCTATAACTGTACAGACCGATTCAAAATGCAAGGTGCGCAACGTTGATATAAATGAAAATGGTGTTTTCAAGAATACATATCAGGGCAATTATAACTGGTATGACAACCAGGAAGGACAGGATGAATACTTCCTGCTGATGACCGGCGGTGAGCGTGACACTCTGCTGGCTTCCGGAAGCCCTGTTACCACAGCTCCATATGAGGAACTTACTTATATGGGATATTATATCTGGGTGTACAGCGATAATATTTTCAGCTATTAATATTAAAGGCTGCTGCAAGTTCATAAACTTTGCAGCAGCCTTTTTACTGTATCTTTACTTTCTCAGATTCATCAGTTCCTGAGGAGTGAATACGTATTTTTTATCACAGAAATGACAGTTTACCGTAACAGGTTCATTTTCCGCAGCCATGGATGCAAGTTCATCACTTCCAAGGCTGTAAAGTATCTTCTCTGTTCTTTCACGGCTGCAATTGCATCTGTAGGATACCTCTGCTTCGTCAAGGATATTGGGTTCAAGTCCCTCAAGGAGCATAAGAGCTATTTCCTCTGCTGTTACGCCATCACTCATCATCTTTGTAACAGGAGGTATCGTCTGAAGATTCTTCTCCAGTATATCTATTACAGAATCATCTGCAAAGGGCAGTACCTGTATAAGATAGCCGCCTGCAACCTTTACGCTCAGATCCGGATTTACCAGAACTCCAAGACCGCATACAGTAGGCGTCTGCTCACTGTCTGCATAATATCTCGCTATATCCTCTGCAATTTCACCGGATACCAGCGGACACACACCAACATAAGGCTCTTTAAGTCCCAGATCCTTTACAACTGACAGAGTACCATCTCTTCCTACAGCACCGCCTACATCAAGCTTTCCCTTATCATTCAGCGGGATCTCAACCACGGGATTTTCAGCATAGCTTTTTACATTGCCGTGACTGTCTGCAACGGCAACAAGCATTCCCGCAGGACCGCCGCCCTTTACACGAAGGGTAATTGTATCATCCGCACTTTTAAGTCCGTAGCCCATCATGCTGGCTGCTATGGATAGTCTTCCCAGTCCTGCCGTAATTACCGCCGATGTTTTATGAATACGCTCAATCTCTGCAACTATATCTGTAGCGTCCACTGCACATGATACAACAGATGCGTCCTTTGCTATTGCTCTTTTTAAAATTCCCATTTATTCTGCCTCCTTTTTTCCTGCAGCAAATACCATTCTTTCACTTTTATCATTAAGAGGTTCCTCAGTATCTGCGTTATAGCAGCCTAAAACCTCAAAACCTGCCTTTTCAAGAGCTTTTCTTACTCTTTCCGGTTCGTATGCGTGTTCGGTTATTTCCTCACAGCTTCTTGAATATCTGCCGTCAGATTCCAGCTCAAAGAAGTCAAGACGTATATTTACAGTATTCTCTTCCGGTTCGTAGCTGTTTTCCCATACGCAGTAAACATCATCCGTATCATAAATATATATCTCATTTCCCAGAACTTCACGGTGCTTATAGGGTGTGTTCATATCGAAAAGAAATACTCCGCCCGGCTCCATGTTTTCAAAGACCTTCCGGAAAACCGTTTCAACGTCCTCAAAACTGCTCAGATGATTCAGACTGTCAAGGGTACATATGACCGCATCAGCTGCACCATAAAGGTCAAGTTCTCTCATATCCTGACAGATATACTGTACAGGAAGTCCGCTTTCAAGCTTCTTTTCCATGGCACGGCTGAGCATTCCGCAGGAACAGTCTGCACCTATAACGTCATATGAAAGCCGGCACATTTCCTCCGACATACTGCCTGTTCCGCAGGCAAGGTCCAGCAGTACATCACCCTTGCTTTTCTTATATTTCTGTATAAGCCTGTGAAAATATTCCGCACGGCTTCTGTAATCCACATTATCTGTAAGACTGTCATAATACCGTGAAAAGACATCATAACTTTCAGTAAACATAAGCTTCCTCCACATATCTAAAAACAACGGGACGCAGTATAATACCCGTCCCGATTTGTTTTATAGTTATTTCTTGTTCTTTTTAGCAGCTCTTTCGGGGTTTCTGCGCTGATTGCCGAAACTGCCGTCGCCTGAACCTGCGTTCGGTGCGTCAGGCTTGGCAACCTGTTCACGTTCCGGAGCCTTATTCTGCTGAAGCTTTACAGTAAGCAGCATACGAACAGTTTCCTCCTGAATGGAAGCAACCATAGCGTCAAACATCTCGAAGCCTTCATAACGATATTCAACAACAGGATTCTTCTGACCGTAAGCACGAAGACCGATACCCTTCTTCAGTTCGCTCATATCGTCAATATGAGCCATCCACTTTGTATCTACAACCTTCAGCATGATAACACGCTCAAGCTCACGTATAGTTTCCTCGCCGTATTCCTCTTCCTTGGCAGAATAAATTGCCCTTGCCTTTTCCTGGAGAGTTTTTGTAATATCATCGGCAGACATCTTATCAAGCTCGCTGACATCATATTCCAGGTCACCCTCTTCTGTTATCCAGCCCATGAAGTGCTCTCTGAGTCCCACAATATTCCATTCACTATGCTCTGTAAGATCATCATCTGCATACATCTTTACGGTAGAAGCGATCATTTCGTCCATCATCTTCAGAATGCTGTCATGGAGGTCTTCGCCGTCCAGAACCTGCGCTCTCTGCTTGTAGATGATCTCACGCTGTGTATTCATTACATCGTCATAGTTAAGGACATTCTTACGGATGCTGAAGTTGCGTCCTTCAACCTTGCGCTGTGAAGATTCAACGATCTTTGTAAGCATTTTGCTTTCGATAGGTGTATCCTCATCAACGTTGAGTGTACGCATCATATTTTCCAGACGGTCGCCTGCAAAGATACGCATAAGGTCATCTTCTACTGACAGGAAGAAACGGCTTTCGCCCTCGTCACCCTGACGTCCTGAACGTCCACGGAGCTGATTATCGATACGTCTTGATTCATGACGCTCTGTACCCAGAATATAAAGTCCGCCTGCTTCCTTAACAGCAACTGCCTTTTCCTTTACCTCTTCGCCGAACTTTCTGTAAAGCTCCTGGTATACGCTGCGGGCAGTCAGAACCTCTTCATTATCGGTATCAGCATAGCCGATAGCTTCGGTGATGATCTCCTCAGGATATTCTCTCTTGCGCATTTCAGCACGTGCAAGGAATTCAGCGTTACCGCCCAGCATGATGTCGGTACCACGACCTGCCATATTTGTGGCAATTGTTACAGCACCCAGCTTACCTGCCTGTGCAACGATCTCAGCTTCCTTAGCGTGATACTTAGCATTCAGAACCTCATGCTTGATGCCCTTTTTCTTGAGCATTGCAGAGAGAAGCTCTGACTTTTCAATGGATATAGTACCAACCAGTACAGGCTGTCCCTTCTCATGGCATTCAACGATCTGATCAATGATAGCACGATACTTTGCAGCTTCTGTACGGTAAATAAGGTCATTGTGGTCGATTCTCTGAACAGGACGGTTTGTAGGAATTGCAATAACGTCCAGCTTGTAGATCTCACGGAATTCATCTTCCTCTGTCATAGCAGTACCGGTCATACCGGAAAGCTTGTTGTACAGACGGAAATAATTCTGGAATGTAATAGTAGCAAGGGTCTTTGACTCACGCTTTACCTTTACATCTTCCTTTGCTTCGATAGCCTGGTGCAGACCGTCATTGAAACGGCGTCCCAGCATCTTACGGCCTGTAAATTCATCAATGATAACTACTTCGCCGTCTTCAACGATATAGTCAATATCCTTGCGCATAACACCATTTGCCTTGAGAGCCTGGTTGATGTGGTGCATAAGGGTCATATTGTCCGGATCCATAAGGTTATCAACTGCAAAGTAATCCTCAGCCTTCTTAATACCACGGCGTGTAATGGTTGCAGTTTTAGCCTTTTCATCAACGATATAGTCAGCTTCCTGGTTCAGTTCCTCCTGATCCTGCTTTGAGTCTGTTTCAACAATAACAGTAGGATTCAGTGTCTTTGCAAACTTATCAACTACGCCGTAAAGTGCAGTAGACTTGTCACCTCTGCCTGAAATGATAAGAGGTGTTCTTGCTTCGTCGATAAGAATGGAGTCAACCTCGTCCACGATAGCGAAATTATGTTCTCTCTGAACCTTGTCCTTCTTATAGATAACCATGTTATCACGGAGATAGTCAAAGCCCAGCTCATTATTTGTACCATATGTAACATCGCAGTTATATGCTTCACGGCGCTGGTCATTATTCAGACCATGGAGAATACAGCCAACGGTAAGTCCCAGAAATCTCAGGACCTTTCCCATTTCATCAGACTGTGTCTTTGCCAGATAGTCATTTACTGTTACAACGTGAACACCCTTGCCTGGAAGTGCATTCAGATAAGAAGCAATGCAGGCAACAAGAGTTTTACCTTCACCGGTCTTCATTTCTGCGATACGTCCCTGATGCAGTACGATCGCACCTATAATCTGTACCGGGAATGGTCTTTTGCCGAGAACACGGTCAGCTGCTTCACGAACAGTTGCCAGTGCTTCGGGAATCATAGAATCCAGAGTTTCGCCTGTTTCAAGACGCTCACGGAAATCAAATGTCTTTTGCTTCAGCTCTGCATCGGACAATGCCTTATACTCGTCCTCCAGAGCAAGGACTTTATTCTTGATCGGTTCAATTCTTGCCAGCTCTCTTGTGCTGTATGAGCCGAACAGTTTGCTAAAAATACCCATCAGTCTACCGCCTTCATTTAAAAGTATACATTTTACAGTATACCACACTATTTCCTTTTTGTCAACTGATTTTACAGCTTTTTAAAATATGCGCATATCTCCTGCATTCTGCACTCAGCGCATTTTGGTTTTCGTGCAGTGCAGGTGTCACGACCGAACTGAACTATCCTGTGACAGAAGTCCGACGAACGCTCCGGCGGAATAAGGGGTCTGAGATCCCGCTCTACCTTTTCTGGCTCTTTATGCTGTGTGAGTCCCAGTCTGCCTGTTATTCTTATAAAATGCGTATCCGTTACAATGGCGGGCTTTCCGTAAACATCGCCCAGTATGAGATTTGCCGTTTTTCTGCCTACTCCGGGAAGTGTCAGAAGCTCCTCCATTGTGTCAGGGATCCTGCCGCCATAAACCTCTATAAGCCTTTTTGCCATGCCGATAATGCTTTCAGCCTTTGTTCTGTAAAATCCGCAAGGTTTAACGTCCTGTTCAAGCTCGGAAAGCTCTGCTTCTGCGAACGATTCCAGCGTGGGATACTTCTTAAAAAGGCTCTCTGTAACGATATTCACCCGTGCGTCAGTACACTGTGCAGAAAGTCTTACTGCAATGAGAAGCTCATAGGGCTTTTCATATTTAAGGGCACAGACGGATTCCGGATATATTTCCTCAAGAATATCACAGGCTCTGAGAGCCGTTTCCTCTTTTGTATATGCCATATACGCTCCTTATCTGTTATCTACCTTTTCAGGATAAAGGTCATGGTGAGTGAGCCTTTCCCATGCAACGTTCTCCCACTTGGTACCTTTTCTGCCGTAATTGCAGTAGGGATCAATGGAAATGCCGCCTCTGGGAGTAAATTTGCCCCAGACCTCAATATAAAAAGGATCCATAAGCTTTATCAGATCATTCATAATAATATTAACACAGTCCTCGTGGAAATCGCCGTGATTTCGGAAACTGAAAAGATACAGTTTCAGCGACTTGCTTTCCACCATACGCACATCAGGCACATAGGAAATATAGATTGTTGCAAAATCCGGCTGTCCTGTGATAGGACAAAGGCTGGTAAATTCGGGGCAGTTGAATTTTACAAAATAATCTCTGCCAATATGCTTATTCTCAAAGGTTTCCAGTACCTCCGGGGCATAATCGCTCTTATACTGCGTATTCTGATTTCCCAGAAGTGTAACGCCCTTTGTTTCTTCCTTTGTTCTTCCTGCCATTCTATTTCTCCTCCAGTAATGGGTCCGTGACGCCGTTTACATCGAAGGCTGCCATTCTGTCACGGCAGGTACCGCATACACCGCAGGGTTTATCTCCGCCCTCATAGCAGCTCCATGTAAGCTCATAGGGAACGTCCAGTTCAAGACCAAGTTTCACAATATCTTTCTTTGTCATATTTACAAAAGGCGCTTCAATTCGCACCTGTTTTCCGCTTCCTTCATAAACAGCCTCTGCCATCGCATTATTGAATACAGCTGAACAGTCGGGATAAGCATTTCCTGCGGCGTCATCTGCATGAGGTCCGTAGTAAATAACCTTGCAGCCATGGGAAAGGGCAATACTTGCGGCTGAGGCTAAAAACAGACCGTTTCTGAAGGGAACATAAGTTGATACAGGACTGCCCTTTGTCTTTTTCAGCTGTTCGGAATAGCTTTCTTTAGGAATATCTTCCGAAGAACCTTTAAGCAGTGAGCAGTCTGAATCTGCAAATATCAGTGAAAGATCCAGAGTCCGCCATTTTACGCCGTAATATTTTACTATTTTTTCAGCTGATTCT
>JBJERG010000253.1:0-3451 GCA_051882155.1 Ruminococcus sp. | reverse complement strand
TGGCTGCAGGTAATTTGTCGGTAAGTGATTTTGCTCATCTTCACGTCCATAGTGTATATAGTCTTCTTGATGGTGCCTGCCGCATTGATGAACTTGCAGAAGCTGTAAAAGCACTGGGACAGACTTCCGTTGCAGTTACTGATCACGGAAATCTCTATGCTGCTGTAATGTTTGCAGAAGCTGCGGAAAAAGCAGGAATCCACCCGATTATCGGCTGTGAGGTGTATGTTGCAAGACGTACACGTTTCGACAGGGAGCATAGTCTTGACAGAAAAAGCGACCACCTTATCCTCCTGTGCGAAAATGAAAAAGGCTACAGGAATCTTGTAAAGCTGGTAACAAAGGCAAGCATTGAGGGATTTTACCACAGACCCCGTGTTGATGAAGAGCTTCTGAGGGAATACAGTGAAGGTCTTATATGTTTGTCCGGCTGCATTGCAGGCAAGCTTTCAAGGCTTATTCTCGAAGGAGAATATGAACAGGCAAAACAAACTGCCCTTAAATACCGTGACATATTCGGAAAAGACAATTACTTTTTGGAAATACAGAATCATGGTATAAAGGAGGAACTTAAGGTTCTGCCCTATCTATGCAGAATGGCGTCTGAGCTTGATATACCTCTTGCAGCTACCAATGACGCACATTATATCAAAAAAAGCGACGCTGAGATGCAGAGAGTGCTGTTGTGCATTCAGACAGGAAAAAATACAGATGATGATACCGGAATGGGTTTTGATACAAATGAGTTTTATCTGAAAAGTACTGAGGAAATGGCAGCGCTTTTTTCAGCAGTACCCGAAGCTGTTTCAAATACCGGTAAAATCGCAGCCAGATGCAATGTGCATTTTGAAACGGGAAAGGTCTATCTTCCGAAGTTTGAAACACCGGACGGAACGGATTCAAAAAAGCTTTTTGCATCACTGTGCAGAGAGGGACTTGTAAGAAAATACGGAAGCACACCCTCACAGGAAGCCACTGAACGCATGAAATACGAGATGCGCATTATAAGTCAGATGGGCTTTGTGGATTATTTTCTGATTGTGTGGGATTATGTGGCTTTTGCCAGAAGAAACAATATTCCTGTAGGACCGGGACGAGGTTCGGGTGCGGGAAGCATTTGTGCCTATTGTCTTGATATAACTCAGATAGACCCTATAGAGAATCATCTGCTTTTTGAGAGGTTTCTCAATCCGGAAAGAGTAAGTATGCCGGATTTTGATATAGATTTCTGCATAGAGGGCAGACAGGCTGTGAAGGATTACGTAATAAACCGTTACGGCAAGGAACGTGTTTCAGAGATAATCACTTTCGACCTTATGAAGGCAAGAGGTGCTGTCCGTGACACCGGACGAGCTATGAATATGCCCTATGCTCTTTGCGACAAGATAGCCAAGATGATTGATCCAAGACGTACCATAAAGGAAACACTTAATGCTGCTGACGGTGAAGATCTCAGGCTGCTGTGCAGAACAGACAGCGGTGCGAAAAGGCTGATCGATATGGCAATGCGTCTTGAGGGCGTTCCGAGGCATACCTCCACCCATGCGGCAGGCGTCATAATTTCAGCCTTTCCGATAGAAGAGCTGGTGCCTCTTCAAATGAATGATGATACTGTGGTAACTCAGTATACAATGAATGCCCTTGAATCCCTGGGACTTCTGAAATTTGACTTTCTTGGTCTTAGAAATCTTACTGTTATAAGGGATTGTGTGCGGAGTATAAAAAAACATTCAGATGATTTTCAGCTTGAAAAAATTTCTGTACATGACAGCGAAGTCTTTAAGATGATGTCAAAGGGCGAAACTACAGGTGTTTTTCAGTTTGAAAGTGCAGGTATGCGGCGTGTTCTTATGCAGCTGAAACCGGAGAATCTTGAAGATCTGACAGCTGTTCTGTCATTGTACAGACCCGGACCTCGTGATTCTATCCCGAAATATATAGAAAACCGTCATCACCCGGAGAAAATAACATATGCCCACCCGCTTCTTGAGCCTATTTTAAATGTTACAAACGGCTGTATAGTCTATCAGGAACAGGTAATGGAGATATGCCGCAGCTTAGCAGGCTATTCTTACGGCAGAGCCGACCTTGTACGCCGTGCAATGGCAAAGAAAAAGCATGACGTTATGGAAAAGGAAAGGCAGATATTTGTCTATGGTGACGGAGAAAATATAGAAGGTGCAGTAGCAAAGGGCGTTTCCGCCGAAACAGCAAATGAGATTTTTGATGAGATAGCAGGATTTGCTTCCTACGCCTTTAATAAATCCCATGCAGCAGCCTATTCATATCTTGCATATCAGACGGCATATCTCAAATGTCACTTCTTCGCCGATTATATGGCAGCTCTTATGACAAGCGTAATAGGCGATACCCCGAAGCTTCTGTCCTATATGAATCTCTGTGAAGGCAAGGGCGTTAAAATACTTCCGCCTCACGTAAATAACAGCGGACTTGTGTTTGAACGCAGCGGAAATGACATCAGTTTCGGACTTCTTGCAGTAAAAAATATCGGCAGGAACTTTATTGAAGCTCTTGTTTCCGAACGCAGTCAGAGAGGACTGTTTACAGGGCTTAATGACTTTTGCAGGCGGCTGGCAGGGTCAGATCTCAACAAACGTGCTCTTGAAAGTATCATATGCTGCGGTGCCCTTGACGGTCTTGGACTTAACCGCAGACAAATGATGATCAGTTATGACAGCATTCTTGCTGCACACAGGGACGCAGGTCATGAACAGATAGACGGACAGCTGAACCTTTTTGGTGGAACAGAGGACAGCAGTATATTTGAAATTCCTGTGCCTGATGAACGGGAGTTTTCCCATAAAGAAATGCTGAAAATGGAAAAGGAATATGCCGGAATGTATCTGTCAGGTCATCCTCTGGCGGCATACCGTACAGCGGCTATGCTCCTTCATACAGCGGATTTTGCGCAAATAGCGGATGATCCGGGTACCTATCCTGACGGTACGCTCATTTCTTCCGTTTGCATGGTAAGCGGAATCAAGCGGCATATCACAAAAAAAGGCGACATAATGTGCTTCGTAAAGTGCGAGGATATGGCGGGAGAAATGGACTGCGTTGTTTTTCCGGAGCTTTTTTCAGCGTCAAAGCAGAAGCTTGTCATGGACAGCATAATTTATTTGACCGGAAAGCTCAGCCAAAAGGAAGAAAGTGTGAGCCTTCTGTGTGAAAGCATTCTGAGTGAACAGGAGCTTTCAGGTAAAATTGAAAGAAGCAGACTTTGCTGCAAGCTTCATTCTTCTGAAATCTCAAAAATGCAGAATGCAGCCTGCACAGCAAAAAAATATCCGGGTACAGTGCCGCTGTGTTTTTATATAACTGATATGAAGAAGACGGTGGCTCCGAAGAAGGAACTGGGAACAGAGCTTTCAAAGGAAGCTGCTGATGAGCTTATGATGATTTTCGGAGAAGAAAACATAGGATTAATACC
>JBJERG010000252.1:0-3451 GCA_051882155.1 Ruminococcus sp. | reverse complement strand
TGAACCTTATCTCCTTTGCCACAACCCCTACCACAAAGCGCTATTATCCCCAGGATGAGCTTGCGGCAAGCGTTATCGGATTTACAAACAGCGACGGTGACGGTCAGTACGGACTGGAATATCAGTATGATTCATATCTTTCCGGTGTTGACGGAAGAGTTGTATCTGCACAGGCGGCAAACGGCGAGGAAATGCCATACCGTTATTCTACTACCTATGACGCTGAAAATGGTGCGTCACTGTATCTGACCATTGATACTACCATTCAGTATTACCTTGAAAAAGCGCTGGGAGAAATGGTTACTGATTACAACGTGCAGAAAAGAGCCTGTGGCATTATAATGAATCCTAAAACCGGTGCTGTATATGCAATGGCTACATATCCTTCCTTTGACCTCAATAACCCCTCTGAAATATATGATGAAAAGAAGGCAAAGGAGCTTGCACAGCTGTCAGGTCAGCAGTATACAGATGAATATACAACGGCACGTGAGCTTCAGTGGAAAAATAAGGCTGTATCTGAGATATACTATCCCGGTTCTGTATTCAAGGTTATAACAAGTGCTTCGGCATTTGATGAAAAGCTCATTGATCTGAAAACTGATATGTTCAACTGCGGCGGTTATTTTGAAGTATCCGGTCAGAAAATACGCTGCTCAAAGAGAACCGGACACGGAACACAGAACTATACCATGGCGCTTACAACTTCATGCAACCCTGCATTTATGCAGATAGGTCTTCGTCTTGGACCTGAGAGATTCTTCCAGTATTTTGAAGGCTTCGGTCTGACCTCCAAAACAGGAATAGACCTTCCCGGTGAATCAAACAGCCTTCACAAAGAAGCAGATATGAGCAAGGTTGACCTTGCTTCATCGTCATTCGGTCAGGTTAATAAAATTACGCCCATTCAGATGATAACAGCATATTCAGCTGCAATAAACGGCGGATATCTTGTAACACCCTATGTTATGGATAAGATAGAGGACGAGGACGGCAATATTATTACAGAACACAAAACCCAGGTAAAACGTCAGGTTGTGTCTGCTGAAACCTCTGAAATAATGCGTCAGCAGCTGGAAATGGTTGTAGAAAACAATAACGGAAACAACGCCCACATAGACGGACAGAGGATCGGCGGAAAGTCGGGTACTTCTGAAAAGCTTGACGAATACAACAGCAAGGATGAAGCCTCAATGCAGTATGTTGCATCATACTGCTGCTTTGCACCGGCTGATGATCCTGAGGTAATTCTGCTTATGATGGCTGATGAGCCGGATACAAGCATAAACTATTACGGCGGTGCAGTTGTAGCGCCCTATGCACGAAATGTTATGGAAGACGTGCTGCCTTACCTTGGATTCTATCCGGAAACTGATAATATTGTTGAATCAAGCAATGTTACCGTTCCTATGCTTCAGACAAACACCATTGAAAATGCCAAATCAGCTCTGATGGAGCTTGGTCTTGAATGCGAAGTAGTGGGAACAGGAACATCTGTTATACGTCAGTGTCCTGCAACAGGCTCAAGTATGGGCAAGGGCGGAATAGTACTTCTTTATACGGAGGATGCGGAAGAGCCGAAGTATGTTGAGGTACCGGATCTGCTTAATAAGACTGCCGCTGAAGCGGAGATCCTTCTCAGAGATGCAGGACTTAATATTGTAACAATAGGAGCTTCTGCGGAAAATGCAGAGGCAAGGGTTCAGTTCCAGTCTGAACAGGCAGGCACAAGCGTTGAAAAGGGTACAGTAGTCAGCCTTACCATGACAATTGACGGTCAGACGGGCTGATGAAGAATGGTATTATCCCGACTGTGTGCAGTTATTAAGATGTACTGAAGGGATACTTTTTACAGAGTGTCCCTTTATTTGGGAAAAATAATGCGGTATATTAAAAGAACCCAGTGTAATAATACGATTGATTACAGCGTATGAAAGGCGGTATCACCATGCAGTTATATAAATTGCTTGAAGGCAAGGTGCAGACAAAGCTTGCTGATGCGGAAATCACAGGAATAACAGATGATTCCAGAAAGGTTCAGGAAGGCTGTCTTTTTGTTTGCGTAAAAGGCGGAAGCTTTGACGGTCATAATGTGGCAGCTGATATGCTTCAGAAGGGTGCGGCTGCTGTAGTAACTGAAAGAGATCTGGGTCTTGGTGACAGGCAGATCATTGTAAAAAATTCACGTGAATTTTACGGAGAACTGTGTGCGTCATGGTTCGGACACCCTGAGAAAAAGCTCAGATTCATAGGCGTTACCGGTACAAACGGCAAGACAACTATTACAAATGTGATAAAATATCTGCTTACAGAAAACGGTCACAAGGTGGGTCTTATAGGAACTATTCAGAATGAAATAGGAAACCGCATACTTCATACTGACAATACAACGCCTATGGTTTATGACCTTATGAAGCTTTATGCTGAAATGGCGGAAGCAGGCTGTGATTATGTGGTTATGGAGGTTTCTTCCTTCGGTCTTGTTCAGTACCGCATAGGTCCCACGCATTTTGAAACAGCAGTTTTCACAAATCTCACCCAGGATCATCTTGATTACCACGGTGATATGGAAAGCTATTATCAGGCAAAGCGTATGCTCTTTGACAGATGCGACTATGCTGTTGTGAATACAGATGATGAATACGGAAAAAGACTTTTCGATGAGATATCCTGCGAAAAATCTTCCTACAGCTGCTGCGGCAGAGGTGTTTTTTATGCAGATGCAATAAAGCTCCGTGCAGACGGAACAAGCTTCTGGCTTTGCTGCGGAGAAAAATCCTACCAGCTGAGTCTTCTTATGACTGGAATGTTCAACGTGGCAAATGTTACCGCCTCTGTTGCAGCCTGCCTGCGTGCAGGAATCAGTATGGAAGATATGATGGCGGCACTTGAAAAATATACCGGAGTAAGAGGCAGATGCGAGATCATTCCCACAGGAAGAGATTTTACGGTGATATGCGATTATGCCCACACACCTGATGCTCTGGAGAATATTCTTTCAAGTGTAAAGGAATACACTGAGGGCAGACTTATGTGCCTTTTCGGCTGCGGAGGAAACCGTGACCGTACAAAAAGACCTAAAATGGCAGCAGCTGCTGCAAAGTATGCAGATCTGCTTATAGTTACATCTGATAATCCACGTGACGAGGATCCGGAGGCAATTATCAGAGAGATACTCACGGGACTTGAGGGTACAGATGTTCCTTATGAAGTTGTAGTTGACCGAAAGGAAGCCATTCTCAGGGGAATGCAGCTTGCACAGAAGGACGATGTTCTGGTGCTGGCAGGCAAGGGACATGAGGATTATCAGATACTTGCAGGAGGAAAGCATATTCACATGGACGAACGTGAGATCGTTAAAGAATGCCTTCCGCTTCTTGAGAGCAAATAATAAAGTTAGGGGTAACAGAAAAGATGGAAAAACTGAATCTGACGGAAATAGCGGCTGCTC
>JBJERG010000251.1:0-3463 GCA_051882155.1 Ruminococcus sp. | reverse complement strand
TGAAAATTTTCTGTGGATTCCTGCTTCACCTTCAACAAGCGTTGCAATATATTCATAAAAAAGATATACGCACATTATCATTGTGCCGATAAATATTTTATGCAGAATATCATTTACCAGCTGCGGTATAATTTCCATATGGTTTACCGTGTAAACAGTTGCAGCGTCAAATACAAGATGAATCAGCATAACTATCAGAAGAACTGAAAAAGTTCTGTGAAGCTTTGTATTTTTTCTTCCTGCTAAAAAATATGTCATTGCAATAAGCGAAAGTGCCAGAAACATTGCGACTTCCATTCGTATCATATATATCAGGCTCCTTGATTATTATTATACAATATTATGTTTTTTTATATAGCGAAAAAATTCAGTACTTTGTGTTCCTTTTATATAATTTATGGCTGCCGCATTTTAATATGCAGCAGCCACTTATCAATACTTATTAACCATAAGCTTTAATAGATTTACAGCGTCAAATATATTTATTTTTTCGTTATCATCCATATCACTGTTAGCTTTATTGATACCTTCAATATCTGTTATACCCACAAGATATTTACGAAGAATAATTACATCAAGCATATCAGTACAGCCGTCATCATTAACATCGCCTTTTATTATCTCTGTAAACGAAGATGTTGATGTTGAAACAGGCATTGTATCCTCACCGGTTGTAACTGTGGTTTCTGTCGTAGTTGATGATATTTCTTCAGTGACAGTAGTTTCGGTTTTGGCAGTAGTTTCAGTAGTTCCTTGTGATCCGTTTAAATAGTCTTTCAGTGTATCAGACCAGAGCTTGCCCATAGCGGCGTAGCCGTCTTCATTGGGATGAACTCCGTCATAAAGTCCTGTTTTCATATCAACTACGCTGTTAATATCTGCAAATCTTACATTGCAGCCCTCAGACTGTTTTTTCTCTGCAAGTGCCTTTACTCCTGCATTATAGGCATTTACATATTCATCAACCTTAGCCTGAAGCTCGGCAGTATTTCCTGTATCAACACCTGCAAGATATCCATATGCACTCAGCCAGTCAGAACGCAGAACCGCATCTATATCCGGAACAGAGGCAAGAAACAGTATATCACTGCTGTCCATGCTGACGAGCATCTCATCAACAAGCCTCTCAAGTCTTTCAAGAGCTGATGTTTCGCTTGTTATATCATTTGTACCATTGACTGCATACATACGTGCATCCAGAAGATCATTTGTTCCTATCTGAAGAAGCACTGCATCAGGATCATAATCCTTAATCAGATTACTGCCGCCAAAAAGCACCTCATATATACCATTTCTTCCGTTATAGCTCATTATTGAATATCCGCTGTATCCGCAGTGAGCCGGATCATAGGTAATAGTTGTACCATTCCAGTCATAGCTTGACTCATTTGTCCAGTTGTTTTCCGGTCCTACCATATCATATGAAACGCCTTCCTGCTGCAAATTGTAGCACAGATACTTTCTGTAACCGTTATTCATATCAATGTATCCATGTGTGATAGAATCTCCCACGCACATGATTTTGATGCTATTGCTTGTTTCTTCAGTATTTGAATTTGCTGCAGCAGTACCTGTCATTGTTATACCTGCAAACGCTGATGCTGCCGTTAAAAGTGACATCCATTTTTTTAAGCTCATTTCATTTCCTCCATATTGTGCCTTAGCGGCAATGTTTCCTCATATGCCCATTATACCACCTCAGTAAAATTTTTGCAAACATTTTCTGCATTTATGTAGAACTGCATAATACAATGAACGCCCTTAGGTTTATATTGCACAAACACGAGTTATTTACTGAATAAAAAACTGCTGCACATATCGTAAGCTGTGCAGCAGTCTGACAAAAATCAATTAAAGAGCCTCTGTAATAACCTTAGCAGTCTGTGCAAGGTAATCTGTTTCAAGCTCTTCAAGCTTTCCGCAGTCACAGGCAGCAGCTACAGACGGATCAAGAGGTATTCTTTCAAGTACCATTACGGCTGTACCGTCAACTGCCTCATCACTGCCGAAAAGAGGTATTTCCTTACCGCAGTCAGGACATTTGATAAAGCGCATATTCTCAACCATTCCAAGAACAGGAATATTCATCATCTCAGCCATTTTCAGAGCTTTCTTAACGATCATGGATACAAGGGACTGTGGAGTAGATACAATAAGTATTCCGTCCACAGGGAGCGACTGAAAAACAGTCATAGGCACATCACCTGTTCCCGGAGGCATATCAACAAACAGATAGTCAACATCGCCCCACTGTACATCTTCCCAGAATTGCTTTACAACACCTGAAATAACCGGTCCTCTCCACAGTACCGGGTCTGTGTCATTCTGGAGCAGCATATTCATGGACATTACCTTCGTACCTTTTTGGGTTGTATGGGGAATAAGAGATTCACCCTGAACCTCAGCAAACTTGTCAATGCCGAAAATTTTCGGAACTGAAGGACCTGTGATATCTGCATCAAGAATAGCTGTCTTGTAACCCAGACGCTGTGTCTGTATAGCCATAAGACTTGTTACAAGTGACTTTCCTACTCCGCCTTTTCCTCCTACTACGCCTATAACCTTTTTAACACCCTTAGTGTTGGCACGTACACGTGCTTCCTTTTCTGCGTCCTGTACGGAACAGCTTCCATTGCTTCCGCATGAACCGCAGTCGTGATTACATTCTGACATTTCTATATCTCCTTTTCAAAAAAATCAAGTTTTTCACTTCCTTTATATTATACCACACTATCTCCGGAAATGCAAGAGGCCGGCACATTAAACAGTGCCGGTCTTTTGCCGTATATATGGAGAGTTGTTAAGGAAATATCGCAATCAGTATTAATTCGGAAACAACTGCATTCAGTTCTTAGTGTCCTGGATATTTACAGAAGAAAAAATATTTCATAATCTCCGTAATATATTCCGGTTACATCATCAGCTGAATACAAATTATTGTAGAAAAATCCGGCTGCATTTACAGAATTATCTTCATTTACAATGAAGTTCATTCTTACATCATACCTCTGACCGTCATTCATAACAAATGTAAAAGCGTCAGCCTGGATTATGTTGCATACACTTTCATCACTGTCATACATAATGTATTCATCAAAGAATTCCGGAAAACAATGATCCTCCCGGCTTATCCAGTCCATTCTTACCTCATTCGAAGACATTGATAGTCTGATATCAAAATCATCACCTGTACTAAAAACATATGCTGTTTCATCTTTTATTACGCCTGTTTTGCCAAGAGGAATATAAAGCCTTATACTGTTTTCGGTGAAATAATCAGCCTTTGTTTCAGAATCTCCGTAAATCACATCAAGATACAAATCATCTGTTTCCATAGTTTGCAGCTCAATTTTATAATAGATACATGGCTTGTCTTTGTAATATCCGCTTTTTTCTTCAGAATATTTACTGTCGCACCTTATGAGGGTATCATTAATATAATTTTTGAGCTTTGTTTTAGATC
>JBJERG010000250.1:0-3465 GCA_051882155.1 Ruminococcus sp. | reverse complement strand
ATCGAAGGCCAAGTACGTGGAATCCGCAGAATGGTGGAAGAAGACGCTTATTGTGCGGATATTCTGATCCAGTCTGCCGCTGTGAACGCCGCAGTCAACGCTTTTAATAAGGAACTGCTGGCAAGCCATATCCGGGGCTGTGTTGCAAGGGATATACGTGCAGGAAAGGATGAAGTGATTGACGAACTGGTGGCAACTTTGCAAAAACTAATGAAATAAAAGGAGTTTTTGATTCAATTATGGAACAGTATACAGTAACCGGAATGAGCTGTGCCGCCTGCACAGCCAGAGTGGAAAAGGCAGTACTGAAAGTGAATGGAGTTACCTCCTGTTCAGTAAGCCTGCTGACAAATTCCATGGGTGTTGAGGGAACGGCTTCTGCCGATGAAATCATAGCGGCAGTCCGCAGAGCAGGGTATGATGCGGCTCTGAAAAAAGCAGATAAAAATCGGAATGCACAGCCATTTTCTGAGGAAGAAACACTAAAGGACAGGGAAACTCCTGCACTTAAAAAGCGGCTGATTGCCTCCCTGGGATTTCTGCTGGTTCTCATGTATGTTTCAATGGGACATATGATTTGGAATTTTCCATTGCCCTCATTTCTCAACGGAAATCACGTGGCAATGGGTCTTTTGCAGCTGCTGCTAACGGCTGCGGTTATGGTCATTAATCAGAAGTTTTTTATAAGCGGATTTAAAAGCCTGCTGCACCGTGCTCCAAATATGGATGCGCTTGTTGCACTTGGCGCTGCTGCTGCATTTGGATACAGTACATTTGCTCTGTTTGCTATGACAGACGCACAGGTAAAGGGCAATTCAGACGCTGTCATGTCTTACATGAACGAATTTTACTTTGAATCCGCCGCCACGATCCTTGCGCTGATAACATTAGGTAAAATGCTTGAGGCACGTTCAAAGGGTAAAACAACCAATGCCCTCAAGGGACTTATGAAACTTGCTCCCAAGACTGCCACAATTATCCGGGATAATGCTGAAATCACCGTGCCTGTTGAACAGGTGGCAAAGGGTGATATTTTTGTGGTGCGTCCCGGTGAAAATATCCCTGTGGACGGAATCGTTGTTGATGGAAACAGTGCAGTAGATGAATCAGCTTTAACAGGTGAAAGCATACCTATAGACAAAATGGCTGGAAGCAGAGTTTCTGCCGGAACGATAAACCAGTCTGGATTTATCCGCTGTGAAGCCACAAGAGTAGGCGAAGATACAACGCTTTCCCAGATTATCCAGATGGTAAGTGATGCGGCAGCAACGAAAGCACCTATTGCAAAAGCTGCGGACAAGGTGTCAGGCGTGTTTGTGCCTTTTGTTATTATCATTGCAGTTATAACCGTTATTGCATGGCTTATTGCCGGTCAGACAGCAGGCTTTGCCCTTGCAAGGGGCATATCTGTACTGGTAATCAGCTGTCCCTGTGCCCTTGGTCTTGCTACGCCTGTTGCAATTATGGTAGGCAGCGGAATGGGTGCAAAGAACGGAATACTGTTCAAAACAGCTGTATCTTTGGAGAAGACCGGGAAAGCACAGATTGTCGCACTTGATAAGACAGGTACTATAACCCAGGGTAAGCCGGAGGTCACAGATATGATTCCGGCAAAAGACATGAGTGAAACAGAGCTTTTGTCCATTGCTTATGCACTTGAAAAAAAGAGCGAGCATCCTCTGGCACGGGCAGTAAGTCAAAAAGCGGAACAGGAAGGACTGACGGCAGAGGATACGGAGAATTTTCAGATATTTCCCGGCAATGGTCTTACCGCCTTACTTGACGGTGATGTGCTTCTGGGCGGAAGCTGTAAATTTATCAGTGAAAAAATATCTGTCCCGGAATATTTAAAAGCACAGTCACAAAAGCTTTCTGAGGAAGGAAAAACACCGCTGTTCTTTGCACGTGGCGGTGAACCTTTGGGTATCATTGCCGTTGCTGATACTATTAAAGAGGACAGTCACGAAACAATAAAGGAAATGCAGAATATGGGAATCCATGTGGTAATGCTTACCGGTGATAATGAACGTACAGCGAAAGCCATAGGAAAAAAAGTGGGTGCAGACCAGGTAATTGCCGGTGTGCTTCCGGAGGGAAAGGAACGTGTAATCAGTGAGCTGAAGCAAAAGGGAAAGGTTATAATGGTGGGTGACGGCATAAACGACGCTCCGGCTCTGACCAGTGCTGATATTGGTATCGCAATTGGTGCAGGAGCAGATGTTGCAATTGACGCTGCGGATGTTGTATTGATGAAAAGCCGTCTGTCTGATGTTCCTGCGGCAATACGTCTGAGCCGTGGAGTGCTGCGGAATATTCATGAAAATCTCTTCTGGGCGTTTATATATAATATTATCGGTATTCCTCTGGCAGCAGGCGTATTTATAAGTATATTTGGCTGGCAGCTTAATCCCATGTTTGCAGCGGCGGCAATGAGTCTTTCAAGTTTCAGCGTAGTTACTAATGCACTGCGTCTGAATTTCTTTAAGATGTATGATTCCAGACGGGATCACAAAATCAAAAACAAACTGAAAATAACAACCGAAAAGGAGAAAAAAGCCATGGAAAAGACAATCAAAATTGAAGGTATGATGTGCGGACATTGTGAGATGCACGTTAAGAAGGCGCTTGAATCACTGAAGGGTGTTGTAAGTGCAGAGGTGAGTCACACCAGCGGAACTGCTGTTGTAACAATGGATGATATGCTTTCTGATGACATTCTGAGAAATGCAGTTGAAAAAGAAGGCTACAAGGTGACAGCCATAGAGTAATTTATATGCACAATCTGCTGAATAATATGTACCTTTCGGATTGCAGCGGCAATTGACAAACCCTTCCGCATATGATATTATAATCATATGTATTATCCAGGCATAGCCTGTACTGACAAACAATAATTATTTTCGTCAGCATCATCCATAGAGGAGGTTTTATGATTGTTTTACACTGTAACTTTTAATCCTGCAATTGATTACATGATCTATACTGATGAAATGCAGACAGGATGTGTAAATCGTTCCCGTTCCGAGGAAATCTATTTCGGAGGAAAAGGCATCAATGTTTCCATTGTTCTGAATGAACTGGGAATACCCTCAAAGGCACTGGGCTTTGTTGCAGGCTTTACCGGCAGGGCAATTGAAGAAGGTGTACGGAGAAAAGGCGTGGAAACGGATTTTGTACACCTTGACAGCGGATTTTCCAGGATAAATGTAAAAATCAAATCAAAAGAAGAAACAGAACTCAATGGACAGGGACCTGTAATCAGTGATGAGGCAATAGCTGAACTATATGAAAAGCTGGATAAGCTGGAGAATGGTGATACACTGGTTCTTGCGGGAAGTATTCCAAACTCATTGCCGCCCGACATTTATGAAAAAATCATGGTGCGTCTTTCCGGAAAGGGTATCAGAATTGTTGTTGATGCCACAAAGGATCTGCTTATGAATGTTCTGAAGTACAGACCCTTTC
>JBJERG010000249.1:0-3476 GCA_051882155.1 Ruminococcus sp. | reverse complement strand
TCATGTTCCGCCTGTGACATAAGATCTGCCGCAACAAACTTAGGATCAGCTGTTTCGTCAGCCATTACAAGGATCTCACTGGGTCCAGCGATCATATCAATATCCACAACTCCGTAAAGCAGCTTCTTTGCTGTTGCTACAAATATATTTCCGGGACCTACTATCTTGTCAACCTTCGGGATTTCTTCTGTACCGTATGCAAGTGCTGCAATAGCCTGCGCACCGCCCGAAAGGAATACTCTGTCAACACCGCATATTGCTGCTGCCACCAGTATGTCCGGATTTGGTGTTCCGTCCTTACGGGGCGGTGTTACCATGATTATTTCCTTAACGCCTGCTATCTTTGCAGGAACAGCATTCATTATAACGCTTGACGGATATGCGGCAGTACCTCCCGGCACATAAAGTCCAACACGTTCAAGACCTCTTACACGCTGTCCAAGGATAACTCCATTTGGAAGTGCATTTATAAATCCCTCGGAAACCTGCCGCTGATGGAAGTCACGTACATTCTCCATGGCATTCAAAAGTGCATTTACAAAATCTTCATCTGCTTCTGTAAGGGCGTCATTTATCACATCACGAGGAACCTCGTAATATTCAGGCAGATTGCCATCAAATTTCAGAGTGTAATCCTTGACTGCCTTATCTCCTCCTGCCTTTACGTTTGCTATTATTTCAGTAACTGCTTCCGTTACCTTTGCATTGGTTTCGCCGCTGCGCTTGTCAAGCATTTCAAAGAATGCCTGCTTCTCAGCTGCGTCACTTGCATTTATTCTCTTCATCTCAATCATTTTTCTTCAGAGCCTCCTCTATTTTTGCAACCAGTGACTCGATCTCCTTCTGACGAAGTTTAAGGCTTACCGTATTTACAATAAGTCTTGCGGAAATAGGAACTACATCCTCCACAACCTCAAGCCCGTTTTCACGAAGGGTTACGCCGGTTTCAACAATATCTACAATGCCGTCTGCAAGTTCAAGAAGCGGTGCAAGCTCCACAGAACCTTCAATTTTAACAATATCTACGTCCATATTCTTGCCTTCAAAGAATTTGCGGGCAACATTTGGATATTTTGTTGCAATGGTCTTTACACCGAATCCGCTGTAAAAATCACTGTCCTTTTTTGCGGCAAGGGCAAATCTGCATCTTCCGAATCCAAGGTCGCAAAGTTCAAAGAACTTTCCTTCCATCTCTATAATAGTATCCTTGCCTACAACTCCTATGTCACACACACCGTGTTCTACATATGTTATAACGTCTGCTGCTTTGGCAAGAACCACTTCCATGTTTCCGTCAGGTATCGGCAGAATGAGTCTGCGTCCCTTTTCTCTCACAGCTGTACAGTCATATCCCAGCTTTTCAAGGAGCGCTACTGTATCTTTTTCCAGTCTGCCCTTTGTGAGGGCAATTCTAAGGGGCTTATTCATTCTCATACCTCCGTATCTTCACTGTCCACAACAATAATGCGGTCAATCTTCTTTTCACGTGCATATTCACGAACTGAGTCAATATCATCACAAAGAGCAATTTCTGTAACTAAGTGTTTTTCCGTTCTAAGTTTCTTTGAAAGTTCAATTGCCTTCATTTCATAGCCTTCTTCTGCAAAAAGCAGCACATCAGCCGGCTTTACCTCTCTCGGATTTTCCTTGATAGCAACCTTTGCAATAGCATCTACATTTACTCCAAATCCTGTTGCAGGAATGTCATATCCGTAATCAGCAAGAAGTTTATTGTATCTTCCGCCGGAAAGCACCTCTTCTCCGTATCCTTCAAGATATCCCTTGATAATCACGCCTGTATAATAATCAGCATTGTTCACCATTCCAAGATCAACTGTCAATCTGCCCTTTCCAATAAGTTCTGAGATTTCCTCGTACATTTTTCTCAGATCATCAAGCATGACATTTATTTTCTCATTGGAATAAAGTTCAGCCGCCTTTTCAAATACTTCTTCTCCGCCGAACATTGCAGGAAGACGTTTCAGTGCAGCGATAACAGGTGTGTCACCCATACTGTCAAGCATATCATTCAGTGCAGGATAATTCTTTGTTTCGATGAGATAACGGATATTTTCACGCTCATCATCGGTTGCATTGAGTTCACGCATAAGCTCCTTGAATATTCCTGCATCACCTATCTCCAGTGAAAAGCTTGTTTCCGTACAGCTGTCCAGGACCTCAATAGCGGTGCTTACCATTTCAAGATCTGCTATATGTGAAGCCGAACCTATAAGTTCAATGCCTGTCTGTAATATCTCGTTGCTTCTTCCTTTAAGAGCTGATTCAAATCTGTATACGCTCTGATTATAAAAAAGTCTGAGCGGAAGAGAAGCATCTCTGAGTCTTGTTGCCACAACTCTTGCAATGGGCATCGTACTTTCAGGACGCATTACAAGAAGTCTGCCCTTGCTGTCAGTAAGCTTATAAAGACGCTCCTGAGGATAATGACCTGATTCTGTCTGAAATACATCATAAAACTCAAGGGCAGGAGTAGTAAGCTCATAATATCCCTTGCTTCTGAATATATCGTGAATTTTTGTTTCAGCTTCACGGCGCACCAGACATTCCTCAAATAAAAAATCCTTTGTTCCTTCCGGTGTTATCAAATCATACTTTTTCATAGATTCCTCCAACTATACTTTATCGTGCTAACATGATACTATAGTAACATATTTTTTTCATATCTGTCAAGTCAGCATTCTTAAAACAAGCTCATCTGGCTTGATTTTGGCAAATTGCCCAGAGCGTTCAACTTTTCAAGGGTTTCGATAAGTCCTTTTGAAGCACCGCTTCTCTCCTGAAATTCTTCTATCGAAATAAAATCACGCTTCTGCGCAGCTTCATAGAGAGAATTTGCAGCAGCTGCACCTACTCCCGACAATGCACCAAAGGGTATCCTGACTTTTCCGTCCTCAACAACATATCTGTTTGCCTGTGATTTATATATATCCACAGGCAGAAATTCATAGCCTCTTGAATACATTTCATTTACTATCATAAGAAGATCAAGCAGGTCAGACTCTTTCTTTGTACGGTCATTTCCCTTTTCACGAAGTGATTCAATTGTATCTCTTACAGCCTGTTTTCCCTGCATTACGATCTCATAGTTGAAATCATCGCCACGGGTACTGAAATATACGGCATAAAATTCCAGAGGTCTGTATAATTTGAACCAGCCAAGCTTTATTGCTGCGGTAACATATGCAGCAGCATGAGCCTTCGGGAACATATATTTGATCTTCAGACAGCTTTCAATGTACCAGTCAGGTACATCATGTGCCTTCAGCATCTGTATACGCTCGGGAGTAAATGTTTTTGGTGCCTTGCCCTTTCGTGTATCCTCCATTATCTGAAACGCCTGCTTAGGATCAACGCCTTTATAAAGCAGATATGTCATAATACTGTCACGTGTTCCGATAACGTCAGAAATCGTACATATTCCCTGGTCAATGAGATCTTTGGCGTTGCCAAGCCAT
>JBJERG010000248.1:0-3521 GCA_051882155.1 Ruminococcus sp. | reverse complement strand
TTCAACCTCATCAAGCAGCACAACAGAATAAGGCTTTCTGCGGACAGCCTCTGTAAGCTGACCGCCTTCCTCATAGCCAACATATCCGGGAGGCGCACCAATAAGACGGCTCACGCTGTATTTCTCCATATATTCGCTCATGTCGATACGGACAATATTTGATTCATCATCAAAGAGCGCTTCTGCAAGAGCCTTTGCAAGCTCAGTCTTGCCGACGCCTGTAGGTCCCAGGAAAAGAAACGAGCCAAGAGGTCTGTTGGGGTCCTGAATGCCTGCACGTGAACGGAGGATAGCGTCGCTTACCTTTCTGACAGCTTCGTCCTGACCGATAACACGCTTGTGAAGAATGTCCTCCATATGGAGAAGCTTTTCTCTTTCGCCCTCCATAAGTTTAGAAACAGGTATGCCCGTCCATCTTGCAACTATTTTTGCAATCTCTTCTTCAGTTACCTTGTCACGAAGAAGTGTACCCTCGTTTTTCTGCTTTTCAGCCTTTGCTTCTTCCTCTGCAAGTTCCTTTTTCAGCTGAGGAAGTTTTCCGTATTTAAGCTCTGCGGCACGGTTAAGGTCATAATCACGTTCTGCCCTTTCTATCTCTCCGCCGATTTTTTCAAGCTCCTCACGAAGCTTCTGAACCTTTGAAATATCACTTTTCTCATTTTCCCATTTAGCCTTCATTTCATGGAACTGCTCTCTCATCTCAGAAAGTTCCTGCTGAACTTCCTTCAGATGCTCCTGAGAAAGTGCGCTGTCGTCCTTTTTAAGGGCAGCCTCTTCTATTTCATGCTGAATTATCTTTCTCTGGATCTCATCAAGCTCTGTAGGCATTGAATCCATTTCAGTTCTTATAAGAGCGCAAGCTTCGTCCACCAAATCAATCGCCTTATCCGGCAGGAAACGGTCTGATATATATCTGTCAGAAAGGGTTGCTGCTGCAATAAGAGCCTGATCCTGAATCTTTACGCCGTGGAAAACTTCATACCTTTCTTTTAAGCCACGGAGAATGGATATTGCATCCTCAACTGTAGGCTCATCAACCATAACAGGCTGGAAACGTCTTTCAAGTGCAGCGTCCTTTTCGATATACTGACGGTACTCATTGAGAGTTGTTGCACCTATGCAGTGAAGTTCGCCTCTTGCAAGCATGGGCTTCAGAAGGTTGCCTGCGTCCATTGCACCGTCGGATTTGCCTGCACCAACAATAGTATGCAGTTCATCAATAAACAGGATAATGCCGCCCTCACTCTTTTTTATTTCAGAAAGAACAGCCTTAAATCTCTCTTCAAATTCACCACGGTATTTAGCACCTGCAACAAGTGCGCCCATATCAAGGGAGAATACCTTTCTATCCTTCAGATTATCCGGAACGTCACCTCTCACTATTCTCAGTGCAAGGCCCTCTGCAATGGCAGTTTTACCAACGCCGGGTTCACCGATAAGCACAGGGTTATTTTTTGTTTTTCTGGAAAGAATACGGATAACGTTTCTTATCTCGCTGTCACGTCCTATAACGGGATCAAGTTTTCCGTTTTTAGCAAGCTCCACAAGGTCCTGACCGTACTTTTTCAGTACATCATAGGTTTCCTCCGGATTCTGTCCTGTAACCCGCTGATTTCCACGCACTTCCATAAGCGCCTTCAGAAAATCATTTTTAGTAATATTAAAGGTCTTGAATATATCTTTAAGGTTTCTGTCTGCTGTTTCAAATATACCCAGCATAAGATGTTCTACGGAAACATATTCATCCTTCATTCTGGCAGCCTGCTTTTCAGCTTCTGAAAGTGCGCTGTCTGCTTCTCTTGAAACGTAAACGCTTTCCGGGTTTCTTCCGGAACCAGTTACTGAAGGCATTGCCCTCAGCTTTGCTTCAACGGACTGTTTTATGCTTTCGGTTTCCTTTCCCATTTTCCTGAAAAGTTCCGGGATAAGTCCGCCATCCTGTGAAAGCAGTGCATGGAGTATATGCTCCTGTTCAATGGCATTATGATTATACTCTGCCGCCAGTTCATTTGCACTTCTTATTGCTTCAAGGGATTTTTCTGTAAGCTTCTGTACATTCATAACAATACCTCCGTTTTAGATTAATTCTTTTTCCTCTGCAGCCAGCTTTTTATAGCCCTCTGCGGTTTGTTTTTTCAGTATCTCCTCCGGAATACCCTCCTGCATTCCGGAAAAATACATCTGGATCAGCTTATCAAATACATTTATATATTTGCTTATCGCTTCACCGGTTTCCTCTGCTGTTCTGTCACCGCTCCGGAGAATACATCTTGTCATTCTTCCCGGTGCCAGAACATACATTCCCTCAATGTTTCTGTATTCGGGAAAGGCAGATATCTCCAGACTGATCCACAGTCTGAAAAAATCCTCCATTGCAATAAGCAGCGGCTTGCTCTGAGTGCGGCAGGATATCCTCAGCCAGCCCAGCTGCATATCAGTAGGCTCACGCATAAGTTCCACGCTGTATTTCAGTGCAGGTCTGTACTTGTACCTCAAGGCACTGTGCATTGAAAGCATAGCTTCAGACGCCTGTGCTTCTATGCGGAACATTCTGTTCATCTGCTCTTCCATTACGGAAAACACCGACTGCATCTGCATTTCAGGAGTAGTACAGCAAACGTGCTGTGCAAGTATCTGATTTATCAGATTGGATCTGCTGGTACCCTGCCTTGCAGCAAGCTCATCAATCGCCTGTACCACATGATCCATAAGCACAACGCTGTATACACTTTTCTTCACAGGCAGCATCTTCTTTCTCTCATCTGTTCTTGTATAATATTATACCGCAATTATATAATTTGTCAATAGTATTATATAATTATATTTGCAAATTTTAACTTTTTAAATCAGAGTAAAAGTAAAACGTGCATATCCAAAGCAAATCGCTTAAGATATGCACTTTTTATATAGTGGTGAATGAAAGAAAGAAAGCAAATTTTACTGCACGCCATCAAGTGCAACCTGTGTTATTCCATCAGTAAGAGTAAAGTTATCGTACCATGCGTCCGCAAGCCATACGTCACACAGAGTGCCTACGCTCAGATTCGGGTCGCTTATAAGAGCACAGGTATATTTTTTATTAGGCTGAACAGAAGCAAGGGTCATACCGTTTACAGATACTGCAAGAGTATTTTCCTTTGGTATAACTTCCGGGAAAGAGAATACTGCTGAATTCTGACCATAAGGAATAGTCTGATTTGTACCTACAGCAATAACAGTACCTCCCGCAATGCAGAAATTACCGGTATCCGAAATAATACCTCCTCTGTCTGCGCCGGTCTTTTTTCCTCCGCAGGCAGCAACATATCCGCCTTCTATTCCGATATAATCTCTTGAACGGATACCGCAGTTGTCACCATTTGTATTTATGATTCCGGAAAAAATGGATATAGTTTTATGAGAAGTGATTCCAGTTTTTTCAGCGTCAACTGTAAGCTGACATTCCTCTATTTCAAGGTCATTGTTACATGAAATGCCATGCTCATTATCACAGAACACATACAGGGAGCCTTCGCCCTTTA
>JBJERG010000247.1:0-3522 GCA_051882155.1 Ruminococcus sp. | reverse complement strand
AAGTTTCATGGCAAAGCACAATTGCATTGTCAAGTGTACCATTATTCATAGCTGTTGTTATCTTATTGATAATATCATCCTTTGTTGCGCCGTTCCAGTCGCCTGTATCAATGCTGCAGTTTACAAGTGCAACATCACTGAGTGCTGATTTAACGGTATCATTAACGCTCAGATAAGGAGGACGCATTACAGGTGAAGTACCCTGACCAATGATAGACTTTATCTTATTGGATGTGTCATCATATTCCTTGCGTATCTCGCTTGCAGAAAGCTTTGTGAGATCCGGATGAGATGTAGAGTGATTTGCAATTTCCATTCCGAGGTCATAGGCTCTATTGATTTCACCCTGGTTGCTTGCATTTATCCAGTCACCTACATAGAAGAATGTAGCATGGAAACCGGAATTTGCAATAGCGTCCTGTATTCTGATAGAATAATCTGTAGACTTTGTACCTACAGCACCGTCGTCAAAGCAGATGGCAACCATAGGCTTTGATGTATCTATCCATGAAATATCAACGCCGCCCGGTACAGGATCCGAAGCAGGAGCAGCAGTAACCTTGCCGCCGCCTGTTACAACAGCTGACTTTGTGCCTGCTGCTGCGCCGACTGCTTCATCAACATAGAAATCAGTTGTGGAGTCAACTGTTTCAACATACAGAAGTAGATCTGTTGCGCCTGCGGGAATCTTATAGGAGGTATTTTCAAGCTTAGTCCACTTGCAGCTTTCTGCAGTTTCAGAAGCTATCATGCTGTAAGCTGTTTCACCTGCCTGATCAGTATACTGAAGTGTAAGGTGCATTTCCTGTGCAGAACTGCTTTCCTGCATTACGGCTGCACTGAAGCTGTAGGAATTTCCCGGAACAAAAGTCCTGGAATCAAGCTCATATGCAATACCCTGCCAAGCATCGCTTCTGCCGCTTACCTTAACCGACTTGCTGCCGGAATAGTAATTTGCTGTATCACTTGTAAGAGTTGTACCGCCTCTTGATGTCCAGCCGTCATTTCCGCTTTCAAATGTACTCTTGAAATAGCCGTCTGTTGAAGGCGTAGTCGGAGTAGTTGAACCGGACTTGCCTGCCTTAAATACATTTCTGATGAAGTTGTACATCATGGGAACAACGCATGAATTGTCATGACCGCCGCCCTGAATTTCCTGCCAGATATGGTCCTGACCATTCTTAGTAAGAATGTCGTGGTAGCTCTGGGGGAATGTGCCGACTACGGTATCATTTGTACCGCCTGTTATCATAAGGATATAGGGTTCATATGCCTTGTTGGAGATTTTCAGCTGGTCTTCGGTAAGTGAGCCGGGATGATAGCCTGCATAATCAGTTCCGGGAGTAACGCCCGGTGCAGGACAAGCGGCGCCGATATAGCCGAAGATATCAGGACGTGAGATACCGATATAGAGAGTTTCTCTGCCGCCCATGGAGAAGCCTGCAATTGCAGTATTCTCTCTGCCTGTCTTTACTGAGTAATTCTTCTCAATATAGGGCATAAGGTCTTTTGTAAGGTCGACAAGGAACTTGTCGTAATTTGCCTCAACCTCCTGTGTGATACCTGATGGTATTTCACAGTCTGTGCCTGAATACATCTGAGGGAATACGATAATCATTTTCTCAGCTTCACCTGTTCTTGCAAGGTTGCCTGCAATTTCAGGAACGCCCATGCTCAGCATTGAATTCTGGTCACCGAAAATACCGTGGTTTACATAGAGAACAGGGTACTTTTCATTTGCAGAATATCCTTCGGGAAGAAGAACGTTTGCCTTCTTTGTCCTCTGTGCAGTGGTTGAATAATACTCAATCGCCTGCAGTGTTCCGAACGTACCGCTTGCTGTTGCGGAGGAAGGAACATCTGCTGTCATGGAAGCTCTTACTGACGCCATATACTCATTAGGATCAGTTACAGAAGGATTATCGGAACCTCCGGGATTCTTGCAGATCATATTCTTGAGTACAGCAAGGTCAAATATATTAACACGACCATTGCCGTCAGCATCGCTTGCCTTGAGGTCAATTGTAACCCTTAAACCGCAGAGATATTTCTGTAAAACAACAAGATCCTTAATCTCGAATACGCCGTTTCCGTCTGCATCTCCTGTTACAGAATCATCAGAGCCGGGAAGAGAGGCATTTATCTTTGTGCCGCCGACTGCACCGATCGCCTCATCCATATAGAAGCTGTTTGTGCTGTCCTCTGTTTCAACGTAAAGCAGAAGGTTTGATGCACCGGCTGGAATCGTATAGCTTGTATTGGCAAGCTGAACCCATTTGCCCTTTGCGCCGGTTCCCTCTGCAACGGTTGCATAGTTTGTTTCGCCGTCCAGGTCATACTGAAGTGACAGCTTGAAGTTATCGGAAGCTGCGCTATTCTGCATTGCAAGAACACTGAAGCTGTAGGAATTTCCGGGAACAAAAGCAGCTGTATCAAGTGCATATGCTGCACCATTCCAGGAATCAGTTCTGCCGGTAACGGACAGTGACTTGCTGCCGGAAGCTGCTGATGAAGATGAAAGTGCTGTAGTAGCGTCGCCTCGTGCTGACCAGTTTCCAACACTGCTTTCAAAAGTATCGTGGAAGTAGTAACCGTTTTCATCAGGCTCAACAGGTGTAACCGGTTCATCGGGTCTTGTTTCGCCGCCTACAAACAGATCGTTCTTGTAAACTGTAGCCTTGCCGCTGCTCTGATAGCCTTCGATATTAAGAGCAACCTCGTACATTTTACCCATTTTAAGACCAACTTTTTCCCATGCCTTGAAGTGCTCGGAAACTGAGATAGTACCCTCAATTTTTGTGCCGTTTGCAGCAGGCTTGGAAGTACGAACACTCCAGTACTGGTCAAATGTTGTGTTGCCGTCAATTGAAGGCTGGTTCTCTCTTACTGTCTTGTAAATATCATATGTACCGCCGTCAACTGTTATCTGTCCGAGGGAAGATGTTGCTCCCGGCGGACGCCAGCTGCCCCATGTTTCTACAATATAGTACTCAACCAGAGGATTCCTGGTCCAGCCGTAAACACACATATAAGAGTTGCCGTTCGGCTGATAATCTACACCGTAATCAATGTAAATGTTGCCCAGTTCCTGATAGGTCTGTGTGCAGTCGTATTTCTTACCCTTTCTGAAAAGGCAGTTGTTGATATTGCTCCATTCACAGCTGAATGTACCGCCTCCTGTAAGGGTCATGCTTGTGTTGCCTGAATCTTTCCACAGCTCATAAGCATATCCGTCTTCCTCACCGGTTTTGTTTTCGGTGAGAACAGTTGCTGCATCAGCAGTGAAAACGGAAAAATTCATCAGGCACATCATAGCCGCCAGCAGAATGCTTATTGCTCTGCCGACAATTTTTCTTTTCATAGTTTATTCCTCCCATGTAAATATTGTGGAATTATTAAATAATGGCACATCCTAAGTGACATTTTGATTAATCCCAAATTTATTATATATTATTTTTTTATGCAATACTATTCATTTATTGCTCAAAGCATTATTTTCCTATCATTTTTTGCTATAAATCA
>JBJERG010000246.1:0-3540 GCA_051882155.1 Ruminococcus sp. | reverse complement strand
TCTCCAGCCCTGTAAGCTGTGCGCATCTTTCTGAACATATTGCTGCAATAGGTTCACTGCTTTCCGCAACCATTCTCGCAGCAGTAGCAGTATTGTCATAATCCTTGATTTTAAGATGATTTCTTTTTATGAAATCAGAACACTGAGAAAGTGCCTGCGGATGAGAATATACCTTTGTGATGTCCTCCATTTTTGTGCCTTTTCGTACTGCAAGACAATTTGCTACTTCAACCTGATTCATAGCTGTAATAAAGAAATTGTATTCACCCATAAGGTCGTATGTCTGTGTAACAGAGCCGGCAGTACTGTTATAAATGGGAAGAACTCCGTATTCGATTTCTCCTGATTCAACAGCTTCAAATACCTGATGAAATGAGGGATAATAGATAGGCTCATGATTCGGAAAAAAGATTTTTGAAGCAGTTTCAGAATTGGCGCCCGGACAGCCCTGACATCCGACTTTTTTAGCTTTATCGAAGTCAGGATATGCAAATTCATGTGCCTCTTCGTCACTTGATATCATCTGACGCTGCAGCTGCTTGCTGATGTCCATTATAACAGTGAAAAGTGCCTTAGCACCTGATTTCATATCATCTTCAGCAAGCTCCTCCATCTTATCAAGTATCTGCTTTTCACGTTCTTCCTGGAATATCGGAAGATGATTTGCCTTTTTATAGGCAGCCACATCTCTGCAAAGATTCATTCTCTTCTGGAAAAGGTCAAGAATCGCTCTGTCCATTTTATCTATTTGTGTACGTATTTCATTTAAATTCATATTAACGTCCTCTCAAAAAATAGTCATCTCTCTTATTATACACACTTTTTTTTCAGAAATCAAGATAATTTTTTGAATTGCTATTGAAAATATATACCCGTTTATGATATAATAAAGTATACGTGCAATTTTTTAGACAGGGCAGGAGGCTGAAAGGTGCGGATATTGGGAATAGATCCGGGTTACGCCATTGTAGGATTCGGCGTGGTGGATTATGCAGGCATGAACTTTACGCCGCTGGAATACGGTGCAATAACCACAGAAGCGGGAACTGTATTTGCTGAAAGACTCACAGCAATATACAATGACCTTGATTTTCTGATAAACCGCTGGAAGCCTGACTGCATAGCCCTGGAACGATTATTTTTCACGAGTAATCAGAAAACAGTAATTGATGTGGCACAGGCAAGAGGTGTAATAATACTCTGTGCTGCACAGCGGAATATTCCGCTTTATGAGTATACGCCTTTGCAGGTGAAAATGGCAGTTGTAGGTTATGGCAAGGCTGAGAAGAAACAGGTAATGGATCTTACCAGAAGGATACTTCACCTTGAACAGATACCAAAGCCTGATGACGCAGCTGACGCTCTGGCAATAGCAATATGTCACGGTCATTCATGTACCGGAATGCGCCTGCAGGAGAAAGAAAAGAGGGCAACAAGAACAGTATGATTTACAGTGTACATGGAAAGCTTATAGCGAAAAGCGGAGGACTTGCAGTTGTGGAATGTGCAGGTGTGGGTTATGCCTGCCGTACCACACAGGTAACACTTTCTGAGTTAGGCAGCATTGGTGATGATGTCATGCTTTATACCCATTTGTCGGTGCGAGAAGACGCAGCCGAACTTTTCGGATTTGCAGATATGCAGGAGCTTCACTGCTTTGAGATGCTGACTTCTGTTTCGGGAGTGGGACCCAAGGCTGCACTTGCCATTTTGTCGGATCTGTCAGCAGACCGGTTTGCCCTTGTAGTTGCGTCCGGCGACAGCAAAACTCTTACCAAAAGCAAGGGAATAGGCGCAAAAACAGCTCAGCGTATTGTGCTTGAACTTAAGGATAAAATCGCTAAGGAAAACAAGGATTCTGACTGGAGCGCACTTTCAGAGAGTTCAGTATGCGGAGATGATTCTGCCATTGGTGATGCAATATCCGCACTTATGGTGCTGGGATATTCTCAGGAGGAGGTCATGCCTCTGCTTTTACAGCTTGACAAGACCCTTTCGTCAGAAGAATTGATAAAGGAAACACTGAAGCTCATAGGCAGCAGAAGATAATGAATGAAAAATGCCTTTCACGGAGGTGAAATAATGATCGAAACAAGTGATATGGAATTTGAACAGAGAATGATAACACCGGAACATATGCCGGAGGACAGTGATTCAGAATTATCACTGCGCCCGCTTTCTCTGAATGAATATATTGGTCAGGATAAAGTCAAGGAAAACATGGCTGTATACATTGAAGCTGCAAAACGCCGTGGAGATGTGCTTGATCATGTTCTGCTTTATGGACCGCCGGGACTTGGAAAAACCACTCTTTCTGCAATTATTGCAAGAGAAATGGGTGTTAATCTTCGTGTTACAACAGGTCCTGCCATTGAGAAGCCGGGAGATCTTGCAGCACTTCTTACCAATCTTCAGACCGGAGATGTGCTGTTTATTGATGAGATACACCGTCTTTCACGTTCGGTTGAGGAAATACTCTATCCTGCCCTTGAGGATCATGCAATTGATATTATAATGGGAAAAGGACCATCTGCACGTTCACTGCGTATTGATCTTAATCCTTTTACGCTTGTAGGCGCAACAACAAGAGCAGGACAGCTTTCAAGTCCGCTTCGTGACCGTTTTGGTGTAATTCAGCGTCTGGAGCTTTACACACCTGAACAGCTCACGGACATTGTACGCAGAAGCAGCATGATACTGGAAATTCCCTGTTCACTTGACGGTGCAATGGAGATAGCAAGACGGGCAAGAGGTACGCCCCGTATTGCAAACAGACTGCTCAAGCGTGTCCGTGACTTTGCTGATGTTATGGGCAACGGTGAGATCACAAAGGAAATTGCCATGATCGCTCTTGACAGACTTGAAATAGATAAGCTTGGTCTTGACAGCAACGACAGGCGAATGCTTGAAATGATAATCAAAGGCTACGGCGGAGGTCCGGTTGGTCTGGAAACCCTTGCGTCTGCATTAGGAGAGGAAACCGTTACACTGGAGGATGTGTGCGAGCCTTATCTTATGCAGCTGGGATTCCTTGCACGGACGCCCAGAGGCAGATGTGCAACTGACATTGCATATGAACATCTGGGATTCAGAAAGCCTGACAGAGGCGGAAATGTTCAGACCGATCCGGGGCAGATGTCCCTTCTATAAAAAATTTTTAATATCATAAAGGAGTTTATTGTTATGGGAAGATTGTTTGGAACAGACGGCGCAAGAGGAGTTGCAATTACTGAACTTACCTGCGAACTTGCTATGCAGATCGGACGTGCGGCAGCACTTGTACTTACAAAGGAAACCGATAAGAAACCACGCATATTCATCGGCAAGGATACAAGAATTTCATCAGATGTTCTGGAAGCGGCTCTTTGTGCAGGTATATGTTCCGTTGGTGCAGATGCAGTGCGTCTTGGAGTAGTTCCCACACCGGCTGTAGCATATCTTGTCCGTGCAAAGGGTGCTGATGCAGGCGTTATGATCTCTGCTTCTCACAACAGCGTTGAGTTCAACGGAATCAAGCTTTTTGCCTCTACCGGATATAAG
>JBJERG010000245.1:0-3594 GCA_051882155.1 Ruminococcus sp. | reverse complement strand
GTGTTCCGTCAAGTCAGGTTGTTAATTCCTTTGCAGAAGAAAATGATACTTCAGTTACAGTTGATACAACTGATTCTGCCGAGAATGATACTTCAGTTACAGTTGATACTACTGATTCTGCTGAAAATGATATTCAGCCGGACGTTTCCTCTGAAGAAGCTGAAACTAATGAACAGAGTGATTCAGTAACAATACGAGGAACTGTTAAAGACCAGAACGGCAATGCTGTTAGTGATACGAATTTTACATTTTTTGTAAATGATATTGAATATCAGAACATTAATACAGATGCCAATGGTATGTATGAATTAATCGGAATACCGGTAAGCCAGTCTTATGTTATAAAAATTAATAGTAGTGAGAAATTTGCTGAAAAAGTTTTTGATGCAATATACAGCAGCGATACAGAGATAAATAATATTGATCTTCAGATTAATAAGTATTGCTACATTAATTTTAATTATGGAGAATATAAATTCTACACGCCTGATGAAAATGGCATAGATACTGAAATAGACAAAAATCACCTTGTTCCTGTAGAATACGGAGAATCATATCTTTTCAGAATCGATACCTCTGAAAATCTGGAGGGAAAGGTTTCAGCTAAGGTTTCAGCTGAAAACAGCAATAAAAATGAGATAATACTGCAAAAGAAAACTGACAATGACAAATATTTTGTAATAGAACGGATTACAGATGATCTGAACATCAGTATTGACACGGAAGCACCGAAGGTTTCATTTTCTGTGGAGGATAAAGACTGGACTAATAAAAAGAGTATATATGTTAATGGCATTAATGACGGAGATTCCGTATACTGCCTTTATACCTCCGGTGAGGGTACTTTTACTTCATCTGAGGTAAAAGATTTAGGTAAAAACATTACAGAAATAATTACAAAGAATAAAAACATATATGATGTAACGGAAAATGGCAATTATTTCTTCTGTGTTGAGAATAATAAAGAAAATATATCATATAAGCCTGAATTAATAACCATCAGAAAAATTGATTCTACCATACCGAAAGTATCGGTTGAATCAGTTGTAATAATAAATGGACAAGCTGAAATTACCGGTACAGCATCTGATTCTCTGAGTGGCTTGAAAAAGGTCTTTCTGTCCACAGATGAAAATAAAACAGCTGACATTTCAAACAACGGAAGGTATGTTTTTAAGGGAGTATCAGAAAGCGCCCTGAATGGTCTGTCTGTTATTGCCGTTGATAATGCTGGTAACAAAAGCGAACCTGTACCGCTGAATGACAGTAACGTATTCACAATGACTGTTAAATATGATACATCAGATAAATGGACAACAGGAAATAGTATAGAAGTAAAAACAAATCAGGAGTGCAGCATAGCTTGTAATGCAGAAGCAACTAATGACAGCAATGTATTTCTTGCTAAAGAAAACGGAAATTATACGATTACTGCCAAGGACAGCAGCGGCAATGTACTTGCATCTGCAAATATTTCAATAAATTATATTGATACAGATAATCCTGTTATTAAAGATCTTAAAAAAGATCCGAACAGAACATGGACCAATCAAAGTATTATAATTTCCGGTAAGGCGGAAGATATGAGTGGGATCAGTAAGATCCAATATGCAAAAGTTTCTGTAAATGAGTCATTGGATGAGATTACAGAGTTTAGCGAAGAAGGCGTAAATTTAAATAAAGACGGTACGTTTACAATACGCATTCCCGACAATGAATTTAACGGAGTATGCTGTATTCGTGCTTATGACAACTGCGCAAAAGATTCTAAAAAATACGAAATTGATATTAAAATAGATACAACAGCGCCTCAGAATGTAAAGATGAACTACATGAAGGAAGAAAATACTGATTTTATAAAACAAATAATCAACGTTCTTTCAAATAATACTTTATACAGAGATAAGATACTTATTTCAGTGGAAGCAACTGATGACCGTGAAAACAAGGACAGTGGAATAGCAATGTACCAGTATCAGCTGGTAAACAAAGGTTCAGATTTATCTGAAGATGATTCTTCTTGGAATGTTTTTAAGAATAGCTCATCTTCAGTTGAAATAGAAATTCTCGCCACAGATTATCCAGAAGGCTTTGAAGGTAAAGTTTATGTTCGTGTAGTTGATAATGCGGGAAATGTAACTCAGGCGGTTACAGATACTGAAACAGGAGAAGGAACAATTGTTGTACTTGATAATAAAGAACCTGACAAGCCTAATGTTGATACAAATGGATATGTAGTAGGTTCTATTGATAATCCTAATTGGACAAAAGATTCTGTTAAAATAACACTGTCCGGTGGAAATGTAATATCCGGAATAGATCATTATGAATATTCAATTGATTACACAGATCCTTCAATTGAAGATACATGTCTGAAAAATTCTGTATTTGATTGGACTGATATTTCGGAAACAAACAGTATTACAATATCAAAAGATACAAATGCAACATATTATTTCCGTGCAGTATCCAATACGGGTGTAGCAGGTAATGAAGCGTCGGTTTATGTTACAATTCAAAAGACAAATCCGGAAAATGCAGAAGTAATAATTCCTGATATCAATGGAAAAAACGGCTGGTATGTAAAAGATTTCCCATATGTAACTATAAAAAAAGCAGTTGCAAAAGAATATGCAGCACCAATTAAAACTTACTATTCTATCTGGAATGAACAGGACGGTGAAACAGAACCTGCTGATGGAACAGAATTAAGTGAAAGTAATTTCCCGGAGATTAAGAAGGATGGTATTTATCAGCTGAGAGTCTGGACAGTTGACGCAGCCGGCAATCAGTGTGTTGACAAAAATGAGCTGTCAACTAAGGATTCCCATGTTCTGAAGGTTGATACAACAGTACCTGTAAAACAGGAATTATATATTGTTGATAATTCAGAATCAGAGAGTAAGAAGGATATTTCCGTGCAGGAAGAAAACAGCATTATATATCCGCATATATATAAAGATGCAGTTGAGATCCGTACATCATTTGATTATGATATCAGCGGTAAAGAGTTGCTGCAGTATCAGTTTGTAAATAGTTATGCTGTTGACGATGGTTCTTGGGAAGATTACAATGAAGATACCGGTATTATTGTAAAACCAAATAAAAAGTTTATTTTGGCGGTAAAGGCAACAGACAAAGCAGGCAATGACACTATCAGCTTTTCTGACGGTATTATTGTTGATAATGAAGCACCGGTGGGAGAAAGTCTGGCTCCGGAAATTACCATTATTCCGGATTCGCCCAATGGAAATGGTTTTCATAACAGTGATGTCGGCACAGTGATTTCTGTACAGGATCCGCCCTATTACGGAGAAACATATGATCCAAACGGTATATATTCAGGTTTGGAATCAGTGGTGTATCGTGTTATTACAGATGGCGTGACAACACAGGAGGAAACGTTGTTTTCAGCCGGAAAAAATCCGTCTGACGCTGATCTTCAATCTGCATTTTCTGCAAATATCACAGTAAGCAGTACTTTGAATAACAGCAATAATATTTTTGTAGAAGTTGCTGCTGTTGACCGTGCCGGCAATGAGCGTATCAGCCGGACACCAGAAGGGGCAATTAAAATTGATACTACAGCACCTA
>JBJERG010000244.1:0-3595 GCA_051882155.1 Ruminococcus sp. | reverse complement strand
GTTTTTTGTTTCATCTGACAAAAAATCTGACTGCGCATCTTACGTACAGTCTTTGCGTGGTATTGCCTTAACTATCGGGATATTATCGGTATCCGTAATCCTTACATTCTGCAAATATTCTCTTATGCTCAGAATACTTTTCGCAGCAGTCATGTCCTGTGGACTGCTTCCCATAAGAACGCCGTCCAGATACACTGACTTATCCTGTATCACAATCTCATTTGCAGGAACTTCACTCTTTTTCTCATAGTCTATATGAACCCTTGACTGCTGTCTGTTCTTCCAGAAAATGATGAGCGTATGCCAGTCAGCTGAATCAAAAGTGATGCGTTCAATTTCCCGGTATATCATTGGATAATCAAGAGATTTGATGCTTTCATCATTCTCCTGAAATGCCTGCAATACAGCACGAAGTATATACTTTTCTTTCACACAGGCAGGCTGACAATCCGTGCGTTCCTGCCTTGTTTTTCCCTTTTTGCCAATACAAGTCCAGGCACGTTCCAGTCCCCTTGTCCGCAAAGGCACTGCTGCCATATTCTCACCGCAGAACGGACATTTCAGAAGGCCATAAAAGGGATACTGATAACAGCCATTATGACTGTCACGCATGGCAAGAATACGCTGGGCTATCTCAAAATCCTCTTTTTCAATTATAGCCGGGTGATGATCGTGTATGTAATATTTCGGTATTTTCTTTCCGTCATTCTTAACCTTTTTGTGAGTCAGATGACTTACAGTATATGATTTCTGCATTTCCACATCACCAATATACTTTTCATTATGAAGAATCATGGAAACTGTGTGAGGGTGCCAGGTTTTCTCTCCCTCAGGCGGCGTAACACGCTTACTCATGAGATATTTACAGATGTCGGGAATAGAATCACCGTGCAGATATTTTTCAAAAATGAGCCTCACAATTTTCGCCTCTTTCTTTTGCGGTATCCACTCGCCGTTTTCCTCACAGCGATAACCGAAAGTTGCCGACCATTTCGGAACACCAAGTGCATAGCGGTTTCTGTAGCCTCTTTTCTGATTTTCGGATATACTGTGACTTTCCTCCTGAGCAAATGCTGCATGGATTGTGAGAAAAATCTCCGATGTCACATTCAGCGTATCAAGGGATTGTTCTTCAAAATATACACCTATCCCTTTTTCTTTCAGCAGTCTTGTATACTCCAGTGTGTCAACTGTATTTCTTGCAAAACGGCTTATGGATTTTGCTAAGATATAGTCGATTTTTCCGTCAAGTGCGTCCTTTATCATCTGCTGGAACTGCACCCTGTTTTTCACACAGGTACCTGTCAGTCCCTCATCTGCATATACTTTGACAAGTGTCCAGTCGGGGTTTCGAGTTGCAATCTGTTCAAACACCTCTGTCTGCAGTGCAAGGCTGGACTGCTGAATTTCCTTGTTAGTGCTGACACGGCAGTATGCTGCCACTCTTTTCTTTTCGCTCATAAATTTTCCTCCCGTAAAAGTCTTTCCCTCCTGCGTTTGGATTTGCTTGACAGCAAGCCGCAAGAAATGAGCCGATTGACCCTGTCAAAGGCCTCGGGTTTTACAATCGGCTCATGATGTTCTTCGATATAGAATTGTTCACGCTCTCCATGATTTTTTATCACTTTTCCGGAGAGGTAGTCCTTCTTATAGGTTTTGTGGGTAACAATATCACCTTTGTATGCCTCGTTTTTCAGCAGATAATAAACACGATGATGTGACCAGTATTCACCTGTATTTTCAGATTTCTCCATGTTATTAAGTGCGTTCAGGATATCCTCATAAAAGTAAAGCTCATTCGCCATTTCAAATGCAAGACGGACACGTTTTGCCTCCGGTTCGTATATGTGCCATTTCCGGTCTATAATCTCACTGCGCTGTGATCGTTTTACAGGCTCTTTCCTGTATCCGTAAGAACAGCGGCGGTTCGGAATGCCAAGTTCTGCACGATGCCTGTATGCCTGTCGTATTCTGAAACTGATATGGTTTGATTCTTCTTGCGCCATTGTCGCAAGAACAGACAGGAACAGTTCGCTGTCGGGATCGGTGCTTGTAATATGCTCTTTTTCAAAAATAACGGGAATTCCAAGAGTTTTCAACTCATTTATTATTTTCAGGCACTCCCCCATATTTCGGGATAATCTTGAAACGGAGCGTGTAATCACAAGGTCAATTTTTCCCTCACGGCAGTCCTGCATCATCTGCTGAAAGCCTTTTCTGTTTTCAGTATGAAGTCCTGACATCTGATCTGCATAGATGCCTGCAAGTATTTTGCCGCTGTCTTTCTCGATAAGCTGTCTGTAATAATTCTGCTGTGTTTCAAAAGAACCTTCCTGGTCTTCAAGCTGAGTGCTGACACGGCAATAGGCAGCGGTACGGCAGGGACCGTCTGTTTTTTTCCTTTTTGGTTCGTGATGTATTTTTTCAATTTTCATCTGTTTACATCTCCTGCATTCTGACAGGCGTATCCGGCTTTTCGCCGGACACACATATCATTTCAATTTGAGTCGGTTAAATCATTACCTCCGACCATACCAATATTCGCTCTTTTTGAGGAATTTATCAAGGGGCTAAAACGCAGAATACTCGCCCTGTAATTTGTGCATATTACAGCATATCAGCTTTATTCACCCAGCCGGTAACATACTTCCCTGCAGGAGTTTTTCCGCAGTATTCTGCCTTTGGTGTGATGCGGTATCTGCCGTTTACGGCATTTCCGTCATAAATGTAGTATGTGCCGCTTCTCTTTGTACCGCTTGTTGCTGTGGCGGAAACGTAGAGTGTGGCATTATTCAGTTCAACTTTAGTGCCTTTGGTATATGACTTCGGAACCGGGAATACAGCATTTCCTTTTTCATCAAACACATAGAATCCTGCCTTGCAGGCTTTCTTTGCATTTTCCAGAGAAGAAAAAGCACCAATCTGCGATTTAGCGTCAGACCATGTTTTTCTTACTCTGTAAATCTGTTTTGCAGAAGGCGTTGCAGGTGAGGAAGAACCGGAGTTCATGTAGGACTGAACCTTTTTCTTAAACTCTGCCCAATGGGGCAGAATGTACAGCGGACACGTTTTGTACGGATTTTTTGCCGTATTGAGATAATCCACAGTGCCTGACTTTCCGTCACGGACATTTAGCCAGTGAGTGTGAGTGTAAAGGTGGTTAATGTCAAGATTGTACTTTTTCAAAAGTGCTGCCGCCAGTCTTGCACAGTTGTCCTCGGACTTTTTATCCTTATCGTTGTAGGCAGAACTCATAATACACTCAATTGCGATTGTTCTGCGGTTGCCGTTACCGGTGCCGTCAGCGGCGTGCCAGCCAGACAATGTCAGCGGAAGATTCTGCCACGCACAGGTGTTATCCACATAGTAATGGACACGAACATCTTTCATATTGCCATTAACTGTTGCTCTTGTGTACTGCTCCGCAGGAGTAGTTCCTGCGGCAGTTGTAATCCACGAAGTGTTGTGGATCGTTACACCAACAATTTTGCCCTCCATAGAAACGGAGGGCATATCAATGTTATTTGGATTATGCTTTGTGAGTAAATACTCGTTGACGGTTACACCGCCAAGGTTTGTAGTTTTATCAGGTTTC
>JBJERG010000243.1:0-3617 GCA_051882155.1 Ruminococcus sp. | reverse complement strand
AATACAGCAAAAACTGCGATATGGATTCCATTGCAGTTCAAGGTGAAGTTTTTGATATGCAAAGCTTCGACTTTGACTCTGCTGTAAATTCAGTTACTCAGTCAATAATGAAAAAAATCAATACAATCTCCTCCAAAAGAGATAATACATACTATATGAATTATTTAAAATTAAGAAACAGGCTTTATATCAATCCAAATGAAGAATGGAACAGTCAGGAAATTTGCCGTGATATGCACATGAGCTATGGCTATTTTCGTGCTACTTACAAGGAACTGTTCGGAGTCAGCTTTCATCAGGATGTTATTCAGAGCAAGATTTCATATGCAAAATATCTTCTGATAACTACTATGCTCAGTCTTCCTGCTATTGCTGAAAAATGCGGATATGAGGATTACAAGTACTTCCTCAGACAGTTTAAAAACTTTACGGGCATAACTCCAAATGCTTACCGCAAAGATAAAATACTGTAACTATAAAGCGGATCCGGGTTTATATTACCCGGATCCGCCTTTTTTATTTGTTTTCTATTCCGTCAATTGTATATATAAATTTAACATTTCCCTTCATATCATCGTCAATTCCCGAAAAGCTGTTATACTCCCGTGAGATATCTGACAGCATCTTCATTCTGTCGTATAATTCTTTTACATTATCTTCATAGGCAGATACTATTTTTTCAATTCCCTCTTCCCTGAATTTTTTCATGCCCTCATTAAGCTCTTTCGAACCGTTCTGTAATTTACTTGCTCCTTCCGACAATGCGGATATTCCGCTTTTCATAGAACCCATACCTGTCAGAAGTTCACCTGTTCCTCTGTACAATTCCGATGCACCTGATTTAAGACTTCCGATCTGACTATAAAATGTATTTGCTCCATCTTTCAGCTTTTTGCTGCCCTTTTGCAGATCATCCAGTCCTGCATTGAGAGTTCCTGCACCGCTGTACAATGATTTTGCACCGCTCTGGGCGTCTTTTACTCCCGATTGAAGCTTATCTGTACCGTCTTTTAATGACCCACTTGCACTATTCAGCTCCTTGCTTCCTCCATAAAGAGCTGCCGCACCGGAATTTAACTTTGCTGCTGAATTATATAGTGTTTCAGCACCCTGTGAAAGCTGTGAACTGCCATTTTTTAAATTCTCAAGTCCTGTACTAAGACTGACCGCACCTTCAGTTAATGCTGCACTTTCCTCTTTAAGACCTGATACGCCCTGACTCAATGAATCTGCTGCGGATTCAAGCTGTACTGCGCCTGATTTAAGGCTTCCGCCCTCTTTCATTGAAGCTGAAATCTGTTCCTGACTTGCAATTGTCTGTTCAAGCAGACTTATTAACTGCGAAAGACTTTCATCTCCGCTATTGGCATATGCTCCCTGCAGACCGGCAAGTACTTGCTTATTATAATTTATCGTCTGGTCAAGAGAAGAACCTGCTGCGTCAATACCTGAATTAAGTGTGCCAAGTCCTTCTGCAATTCCTGCTGCTCCGTCTTCAAGGCTGTCTATTCCATTTACGGAAGCGTCAATACCTGCTTTAAGCTCAGCTGCGCCGTTTTTTATAGTTTCTATACTGCTGTCAAGCTTTTTTGCTGAATCAGATAATGTTTTAGCTCCTCCTTCAAGCTGTGCCGCACCGCCGGACAGATTTTTTGCACCAGTTTCCACTTCCGATGAACCTTCGGCAGCAGCGGATATTCCTTCTTTCAATGCAGATGCACCTTCAACTATGGGAGTAAATCCATCAGAAAGCTGCTTTGCACCCTGTGCAAGAGAAGCTGAACCCTTTTTTGCTTCTGTAATCCCACTGTGGAGATCGGATATACCGCCGGCAATTGTACCTGCACCGCCTTCAATTTTTCCGGAACCCTCTGCCAGTGCTGCCGCACCATCCTTTAATGCAGACGCACCGCTGTACAATTCATCTGAACCTGTTTTAAGAGTCTGCGTTCCGCTTACAAGTTCCTTTATTCCGTCATAAAGATCTTCTGAACCATCTGTAAGAGCTTCAGCGGCATCTGTCATTTCGCCAAGCTTTTCTTCCAGCTCATCAAGTGTGCATTCATTGTCTAAATCAATTTCAGAAAACAGCTCATTTGTTGCAATGGTAAAGGAAGAACCAATTGAAAAATCATTAACATCAGCTGAGAACTCAAAATATTCAGGAAGCTCAAAATCAAAATTCTCTTTCTCACTAAGTCCAAGACTGTCTGAAAGTCCCGGGACTGACATTCCTGTAACAATAAGCCTTTCACCGTCAGAAATACACTGACCGTTTGTAACCGAAACATTACTGAATTTTCCACTGTCAAGTACAGCGGCGGATATCATAAGAAAAGGAACATACATATCTTTTGTTCTTCCGTCTGTTTTTACTCTTTTTTTCTGATTATTTGTATAATCGTATCTTACAGTAACCCTTCCGCTCCTGCCTGCAAGTTCACCGGAAGATATCTCATTTCCGTCAAGATAATATGTGACTTTTACGGTAACAGGAGCATTCTTATCGGAAGTACCTTTATAGTATATATCACTGCCCTGTGCATTCCATTTGAGAACATCTCCTTTTTCGGTAAACTCCTCATCTCCCTTGACATTCTCTATACCTGAAAGGTCTGATTTGTCCTCTATTGATGATAATCCTCCTTCGTTATCAAGCCAGTCACTTACAATTATGTTTTTTGTGTTTCCCTCCGGATCTGCAACTACATACACAGTTTCATTTTTTACAATACCTTTTTCTGATTTTACGGAAGCTTTTCCGCTGTTTGATGCTGCTGCCGGTATTCCCAATGAACCTGCTGCTAAAACTACAGCTGTCAATACAGCCAGAACCCTTGTAAGCTTTTTCATATATATTCCTCCTTATGCTTTTTTCGCATTAATTCCGATTGTTGTTTTACAAATAAGCTTATCGCACATCATCAGACATGAAGGCAATACTGCAATTACTGTGATCATGCTGATTATTGCACCTCTTGACATCAGTATGCACAGAGAGGATATCATATCCATTTTTGAATATATACCCACTCCGACTGTTGCTGCAAAAAATCCAAGGGCACTTACAATTATAGATTTCATTGATGTTGAAAGTGCAGTATATACTGCTTCATTTCTGTCCTTGCCTCTTGAACGTTCCTTTTTGTATTTAGTAGTCATGAGAATTGCATAGTCTACTGTTGCTCCAAGCTGAATAGTTCCTATTACAATAGACGCAATGAACGGAAGCACTGTTCCGGTATATGCCGGAATTCCCATGTTTACAAATATTGCAAATTCAATTACCGCCACCAGTATCACAGGCAGGGATATGGATTTCAGAACAATAGCAATCAGAATAAATATAACTCCTATCGAAGCTGTGCTTACAAGACTGAAATCATGGTCCATTATACTGATAAGATCCTTTGTTGCAGGAGCTTCACCAATAAGCATTCCGTCACTGTCATACTTCTTTATAATAGTATTCAGTTCATCAACCTGACTGTTTACTTCGTCTGATGCAGTTTTGTATTCAGAACCTATAAGCAGCAGCTGCCATTTATCACTTTCCAGTATTGATTTTATAGATTCAGGTATTACTTCACGAGGAACAGCTGTGCCAATAAGTGTAT
>JBJERG010000242.1:0-3618 GCA_051882155.1 Ruminococcus sp. | reverse complement strand
CCTCTTTTGCATACATTCACTTTATCCATTAACTAAGAAGCATACCATCTTATTCATATTTTATTTGATTTTTGTAAAAACCAAAATATTGTTCTTGTCAAAAATAAGTAAAATCCAAAACCATCTGTCACCAGCATTTGTATATATGATTATACCGTTTCTTCAGATTTCTTCTTCAAAGTCAGACTTATCAGGCAAAGTTATATTGAAAATATTCCGATAATTTTATCTGCAATCTTATTATGCCATCCAATTATTATTCCACCGGTATCAGTGGCAGTTCAATGACGCCGCCGTTTTCTTCTGCTGCAGTTGTCTTCTTTTCCGTTTCAGATGACGGAGAAGTATTTTTTCTTTCAGAAGGTTTGGTTTCAGATTCGGAATCAGCAGAATCTTTGCTTATTTCTTCTGTTAATACAGGAAGCTCACCGCCGGATTTGCTGCTGTTATCAGAATCAGTCTGAACTGTTTTATCTGATGCAGACCCGGAATCTGTTATTTCATCAGAATCGCTGGCATTAATTTCAGATTTATCCGTTACATCAGTTGTATTGGACGCATCTCCAGCTGAATCAGTTATTTCAGAAGCTGAAGACGTTGTACTCATATTATCTGATGTGTTTTCATTTGATTTATCAGAACATCCGGCAAGGCACAATACAGAAACAATACATAGGGCAATTACTTTTTTCATTTTTTCTCCTCCTTCATACAACAGCCGTTAATTGTTCGGTGTTGCTTAATAATAAGGCTATATGCAAACGCACATAGCCTTATCTGATAATAGATTATTTTTACTCAACCGGAATATCCGGAAAATCAGTTCCTGATGTTGTGATAACATCCTCGTTTTCAAACTGAATAATTTCCATCACCGGTGTCACATACTCATTCATTCAGACTTCCTCCATTTTACTGATATATTTTTCTATTTCCCTGTTATAGAAATACATAGCCTTCATCGTATTAGTAAGCTTACTTTCAAAATCATTTTCCAGTATACTTTTAATATATGTAAAGCAGCTGTATTTTACTGATGCACAATTCAAAGGATCATTCTTTGATTCTGCTTTGAATAAGTACATCTTATCATAATTATCAGGCGAAATACCATTTACAGAAACGATATAATCACTTCCGGATTTTACCGGTGAAACGATTTTGCCGTCAACTGTAAATTTATAATTATTTATATTTTCTCCAGCCTTCAGGCTGAATTTGATTCTGATTGACGCTTGTTCTGATATTGAGAGACCAGCAGACTTGACTGATATTGAATTGCCGCTGACTTCCTTTACAGCTTTGTATTCATTTCCGATAACAACATCTGTATCGTCAAGAGGCATATTCAGGTCCCTGTTAACAGCATTTTCCTCATTACATCCTGTGTATATCTGCACATAGCCGCTGAAATTAACAAGTGACTTTATGCTGTTTACAACAGATTCATCAAACCTGATTTCATTATCAATTATGTAATCTGTATACCGCTTTACACTATACTCAAGATACGAACCCTTTACGTTATCAGAATAATACATCTGAGCCTTTATCACATCAGAAATACGGTTTATAGGCACCCTGCAGCTGAATGTATATGTTCCGTCGCCATTGTTTACAGCAGCTGAAAGTTTTTGCGTCTGTTTTGCTCCGTCCGGCAATTCAAATACAATATGAGCGTTTTTATCTTCTGCTGCCTTATCTGAAATTTCAGCAATAAATTTAAGACTAATTTTATCACCTACTGAAACTCCCGCCTTTACAAATGAATCATATCCGTTTTTCAGCTCACCGCAGACCGTACATTTTCCGTTTTTATTAAATGTATGATGAATATCCGCATAATAAATTCTGGAATGTCCTTCTTCGCCTGCTGTAAATGGTTCAAAAGGTTTTGTCAGTTCACTGTCGGAATACCAGCCGCCAAATTCACATTGTTCACTCAGAACAGGAAGTTCACTGACCTCTGTTCCATATTCAGCAACAATGGTTTCTGTTCTGCCGTCCCAGTAATTCAAAACGATATTTTCATATACATTTTCCAGAGATCCTGTATAGTCAACGACTTCATTTTCTGATATGATCTTAGCAGAATTACTGAAATTCACATAAGCATAGGGTGTTACCAGAAGCTTTACATTTTCCGGAATTATAAGATCCTTGTCAAGAGTAATATAGCCAAATATTGAAAGTTCAAGTTCTTCGCCGCTTTCTCCGGCATATCTTACTGCATCATAAACATCCTGGAATATTTCTCCGTTGCTGAGCATTGCTTTGCATACTGTAGCTATAAGCTTTGTATCCATAACCTTGCCGCAGGTTTCGCAATACTGAACTGCCACTCCGTAATTTTCTGAATCAGGTGCAGCTACAACATGATAGCTTCCGCCTTCGCATTCATGTTCAGGAATGCTCAGAAGAGGATATTCTGCTGTGTAACCATCGGAATATACCAGATGTACAGTTGCCTGTTCTTCTGCTCTGTTGGCCTTTATCCGGACAAGTGCGTCACTTGCCACAGTATAAATGCCGTTATTATACTCGTAATCACCGTCTAAAATGTCCAGTTCATAAGCCGGTTCCTGTGATTCAGCTGAATCTGAATATATCCTTGAAGCAAGAAGATTCATTGATGAAGCAGCTTTAAAGCTTCTTACAGCGCTGACAGGCTGGCTGTTCTGAGGCTGTGACGTGCCTGCACCTATTATATTTCCGTCTGCATCAGTAATATAGATTTCACTTGTTATTTCGCCCTCAGGAACGTATAATAATTTGTATATATCCTGTCCGACTGTAATAAGGTCTGTTACAGGTATCTTTATTTTTTTACCATTATAAGTGTATTCAATCTTTCCCAATCCGGCTGCTTTCAACTGTGTTTTCAGTTCACCCAGATCTATCGGCATTCCGGTTATAGCGGAAAGATAGTCAACACTGTATAATCGTGCGTATTCCTCGGGTGTCATGGTTCCGTCGGCAACCTTCTGTGCATCTGCAGTCATATTGCTTGCCAGATCATAATAGAACTCAAATCTTCCGGTATAATATTTGCCCTGATAATATATCTGTTTAACACTATCCGGTGCAAAGGAATTAACACCTGCATCAACAACAGCATCCACAAAATCAAATGTATGCTCATCAATAAATTCATCGGTATAACCCGTTGTAATGATTTCATAAGGGATTTCAGTAGTTGAACCTTCAAGTGTTGTAACAACAAAATTATCAAGAACATGAACAACTGTTACGCCGTCTACAATACTTGATGCAAGGCTTGCACAGAACTTCGCAAGCGGCATTTTCCCAATACCAAGCTTTAATGCACTGAAAAATAGTCCGGCTTCTTCATATCTCTTCTGTAAAGGACCTTTCCATATATCAGTAATTGAAAGCTCGACTACAGCTGACTGTCCCGGTAAAAGTTCATCTACGGCAATGCTTGTACCGCCTCCGCCTGAAAGCATCTTCTTTCCGGAGGTCTGAGTCACAGTTCCGTCATCCCAGACAGTTTTTGTAAAATAATATCCGTGTTCTACATTTTTGATATTATTTTCAAGGTTATATATCGGCTTATCAGAAACATTTTTTAGTGATATCTTCATCTTAAAGGCATCG
>JBJERG010000241.1:0-3646 GCA_051882155.1 Ruminococcus sp. | reverse complement strand
GCTCTGTGGCTGCAACCCTCACATCTATCATTGATCTGTGTACCGTAATGCGTTGTCTTGGCTTTGTACAGCATCACAACATAAATGCTCTTACGGAGCGTTTCGGTGCCGCCGCCGCTGAAAGCTCCTTTCCTGCTTTTGTGTACGGGGCATTTACAGGTATGGCACTGACAGTATTCAATCTTGTGCCATCGGTCACAAATATGTTCGGACGAAGCGTACTGCCCTGTGCGTCACGGGCGTTTGCCAAAGGCAGAATGGAATCACTTCGGGAGCAGGTACGTTCTGTTCTTCTTGCAGCAGGTCTGATAGCAGTTCCTTCGGGCATAGGACTCATGCTTCTTGCAGACCCGATAATGCTCACTCTTTACAGTGAACATACAGAGGAAGCCGGCATAGCGGCACAGGCGCTTATGGCGTTAGCTCCCGGCATGGTCTGCCTTTGCCTTGTGTCACCTCTGTTCAGTATAATGCAGGGCATAGGCAAAGCTGATATGCCCGTAAAGCTTATGATGCTTGGAGTTGTTATAAAGCTTATGGGAAATCTAATTCTTATTCCCATACCTTCATTTTCCGTAACAGGCGCAGGCATATCAACCAGCATTTGCTATTGTGTCATGCTTCTTCTTTCTCTTCTGAAACTAAGACGGGAGCTTGGAGGACTGAAGCTCATAAAAACAATGATGCCTGTTATCTATGCTTCTCTTATGAGCGGCGGCGGAGCGTACATTATAAAATCGGTGCTGAGAGATTACGGAACATTTGTTCAGCTTTCAGGAGCAATATCCGGTGCTGTCCTTATTTACGGCATTGTACTGTTACTGCTGGGGCATTCCGGAAGAGATATACGTGATATGCTCAGCATGAGAATATAGTTCAGAAAACACTGCACATATCCTAAAATCTTTGTTCGGTGTTGCCTTCAGTTCATTTTTTGATTATAAGAAGTTATAGAAATTTCAAAATTTAGTATTTAGAAACTATTTATTCACAAAAAATTAAACAATTAAAGGACGTTTCGATTTATAATAAATGATATAAAACACTGTGAAAGCAAATTGTGCAGATTGCAGTAATCAGAGCGAAATAATAATTTGAAAGGATGAATAATCATGAAGAGTGAGATTAAAAAACAATGGACGAAGATTGTAGCAGCAGCTTCTGCAGCAGTATGTGCTTTGACTGCTGTGTTTGCAGGGGCAGGCAGTTCATTTTCAGTTCCAATGTATGCCTCTGCTATTGATGCAGGTACAGAGCTTACAATGACTCTTGAACCAAATGCAGAGGGTACAGGTTATCATTATGCATTAGATCTGTCTGAAACTACTCAGGATGACATTGGCAAGACAGTTTATGTTACCTGCGCAGCACCGAAGCAGGCAAATCAGGGACTTACAGGTGCTTTCGGATATGCTGATCCTACAGACGGATATAACTGGAAGCAGGAGGCATGGGAAACTAATGCTGATTCCGAGGGTAAGTATACCGTTTCATTTGAAATCGTTGCCGGAATGGTAGGTCACAATGAAATACAGCTTCAGTGCTGGTATCCTACAACAGCTGATATTGAATCCTGCGTGGCAGTATTCGATCAGGCACCGGATGCTGAGGTCACAACTACAACTACAACAACAACAACAACTACTACAACTGATTCAGACGTAATCACAACTACCACCACAACTGATACAAGCGATTCAGGTGATACCACAACAACTACTACAACCACTACAACCCAGCAAACCACCACAACAACTGTAACAACAACTACCACAGCAACAGGTTCAAGCGAAAAGGTTCAGTACACCACAGGTACACAGAAGGGTACAGACGGTGATATCCAGGCATTTGCTGAATTTAAGCCGGGTGATGCAAAGTATGCGGTTATCGTTTATAAGGTTCTGTCTGATGATCTGAATTCAAGCGGTGCTGTAGGTACATGGCATCCGGATACTGACTGGGTTCAGGAAGATTTCGATCTGGCAGTAGGCGAAGATGGTCTTGTAACAGTAACATATCAGATACCTGAAAAGGTAGGCAGCACTGTAAAGGCAATGGTATTCTATCCGTCAAATACGGAAGTATCATTCCAGAGCATCACACTGTATTATGATGCCGCTCCCTCTTCCTCAACAACAACTACAGGCGGAAACGGTGAGCTTACATTTACATCAGTAAAAATAAATGATCACAATTATGTAGATGTTACCAACAAGTGCTATCTGTCAGTTACACTGAAGGCACCTGCTGGCACAACCATGAGCGGTGCGGTTTATTATGATACTGTTACTCTTGACTGGAGCGAAACAGCTGATGCAGACGGATTTATCAAGGTGGGATTCCCCATCAGAAGCGGTCTTGAACAGTGTGACTTCCAGATTCAGAATTCCGGAAACCAGAATTCAGTAACCGGCAACTTCACAAGCTACTATCCCGGCGATGCTTCTCTTAACGGCATTGTAAACGGCAGCGATGTACGTGCAATTATAAATTACCTCAAGGGCACAGCAAAGGAAGACATTAAAGAGTCTGTATGCGATTATGACCGCAGCGGCAAAGTAGAACTTCTGGACGCTGTATCTCTGATAAAGGCTCTTATTGGTCTGGGTACAATAGCAGGCAGTAAGTGATTGACTTAAAAAATAATGAAAGGGCTGTGCGTGACTTTAGTCATGTGCAGCCTTTTTTATTCATTCCCTTGACAGAATTAGGAAAAAACGCTATAATATTAAATGCAATGATGAATAAACCGGAAATAGCCGGAATTATAAAAATAAGGATGGTACTGTTATGAAGCTTGGTATGGTAGGTCTTCCAAATGTGGGAAAAAGCACACTTTTTAATGCTCTGACAAATGCAGGCGCAGAGTCTGCCAATTACCCGTTCTGCACGATTGAGAAAAATATTGGTATAGTATCAGTTTCGGACCCTCGTCTTGACAAGCTGGCAGAAATGTACAATCCGGATAAGTTTACGCCTGCAACACTGGAATTTGTGGATATTGCAGGTCTTGTAAAGGGTGCGTCAAAGGGTGAAGGCCTTGGCAATAAGTTCCTTGCAGATATCCGTGAGGTAGACGCTATCGTTCACGTTGTGCGCTGCTTTGAAGATATGAATATCATTCATGTTGACGGCAATATCAACCCTGCAAGAGATATTGAAACTATAAATCTGGAGCTTATATTCTCAGATATTGATGTTGTGGCAAGAAGGATCGACCGTACAAAGAAGGCGCTGAAGGGTGACAAGAAGCTTCAGGGACAGCTTGATTTTCTGGAACGTCTGAAGGAGCATCTTGAAGAAGGAAAATCGGCAAGAGGCTTTGACTTTACTGAAGAAGAACGTGTCTGGATAAAGGAAACACCGCTGCTTTCAGCAAAGCCTGTTATTTATGCGGCTAATATGAGCGAAGCAGACTTTACAGGCGGTATAGATGCAAATCCGCATTACAAGACAGTATGCGATATAGCAGCTGAGGAAAAGTCCGCAGTTCTTCCTATATGTGCAAAGATCGAAGCAGAAATATCCGATATGGATTCTGAGGACAAGGCGATGTTCCTTGAGGAGCTTAATCTGGAGGAATCCGGACTTAACAGAATAATCCGTGAGGGCTACAGCCTTTTGGGACTCATCTCCTACCTTACCG
>JBJERG010000240.1:0-3656 GCA_051882155.1 Ruminococcus sp. | reverse complement strand
GTGTGTACATCATATCATAGAATGAAGGATATGCAGTACCACGGATTATACCTTCATCGCCGTCTGCTGTAAGCTTGATCGCACCACTCTTCAGTGCGTCAGAAACCATAGCGCATCTGATAGCCATAATATTGCCGGGGTCATTATATACAGTAGGCTCAATGCAGATCTCCTCACCGGGATTTGCCCAGTATTCGCCTGCGATCCACGCATATGAATCCGGAATGCTTACCTTTGTGGTTGTTGTGGTTGTTGTTGTAGACTTGGAAGTTGTAGTAGTTGTTGAAGAAGCCGTGGTGGTTGTAACGTCACTGCCGCTGCCGTCTGTATAGATAGTTACAGAATCGATCTTGAATGTGCCGCAGTCGATCCACCAGATACCGAACTTAACTTCGCCGCCGTACTGAGTCTGGATAATGTCAGCAGTATCTGCGTCAACATCCCATACAATAGTACCGGACTTGCTTGATATTGTCTGTTCCATCTGATCAGTCATTGTCCAGTAATCAGGAGCAACAGTAGTTGAAGAACCGAATGCACCCTGCCATTTACCTACCTTTGAACCGATGGAAGAAATGGTAACTTCTACACGCTTAACCTTTTCGTCAGCACCGATGCCGAAGTCTTCATATTTCCAGCCGATCATACGGTTATCTTCATCCATTTCGCTGTACTTGTAAGTAGTACCGTCTGTGATTGTATAACCCTTTCCGTCAGGAGGAGTATCAGTTGAGGTTGTAGCAGTTGTACCGCTTGTTGTGGTTGTAGTTGCTGTAGGCTGTGTTGTTGTTGCAGGCTCTCCGATTGTCGGGTTGCCGATGGATACCATCTGTGTTATAGATGTTGTACCGGTTGAAGTAACCTTTGCACTTGCAATTGTGGAAACGTCGCCGCCCCATGCCTTCTTAACGCTGTCAAACATGAAGTATGCAATACCCTTTTCAGTGTCAACGTCATAGGGAGAGATAACGGTCCAGCCGCCCCATTCAGCGTCCATAAGAGCAAGGCTCGGAGCTTCTCCTGCAAACTTGACAGCAAGCTCACCGCCGTAAACGCCTGAAAGGTCAAAGCCCTGCATAAGGTCATCATATGCAATATTGCCTTCCCAGAGTACTGTGCCTGTGCTGAGGTCAGAGTGATTGTAGGTAGGTCTGTGTTCCTCTGAATCCCATGCGATAGAGCTGTCGCTGAGAACAGACATCATTTCATCAACAACTGCACTGCCGTTTGCATACCACTCATAAGTGCTTCTGTTGAGATATGTGTGAATCTCACTCTGGTCTGTGTTGCCTACAGCATTGTTATCCCAGAGTACGCAGGGTACGCCGATCTTCTTTGCCCATGTCAGATAATAATCTGCCCACTCAAGTCTTGCTTCAGTGTTGCCGAAGTCAGATGTACCAAACTCACCGATTACAACAGGAATATCCTTGTCTGTAAAGGTATTTCTGATGTTGGTAAACATTGTGTCCAGATACTCCTGATGAGATTCTGTAAACTGATCATGTGTACCTTTTTTGTCCATTGCGAAATCATAGGGAGAATATGCGTGGACGGAAGCTGCGATATACTTGTCGTTTGCAGGAATTTCAATCTTTGTGATGTTGTGAAGTTCCTGAGATGCTGCATAGCCCGGAATCATCAGAAGACGATTATCCTTGTAGGGTGAATCTACAGAACGGACTGTGCTGATGAAGTCAGCGTTGAGCTTATTAAGAGTTTCATAGCACTCGCTCGGAACAGACCAGCCCCACTCGTAGTCAGTGCCGGCTGCACGAGGCTCATTCATGCCCTCGAACACCAGATGCTGATCGTAGTCCTTGAAGTATTCTGCGATCTGCTTCCAGATCTGCTTCAGCTTCGGTGACATTTCGTCATAAGCTGTACCAAAGTCTGCACGGTTTATCCATTCTTCATGGTGTACGTTCAGAATAACGTACATATCATTGTTGTAGCAGTAATCTACAACTTCCTTGACACGTGCAAGCCATGCAGGGTCAATTGTGTATGTACCGTTTGATTCAGTTACGTGAGGGTACCATGTTGTTGGGATACGTACAGTGTTGAAGCCCTTTGCCTTAACGGCGTCAATAAGCTCCTGTGTTACTACAGGGTTGCCCCATGCAGTTTCGTGATCAGCAACATCGGAAGTCTTCGGGATACTGTCCAGAGAGTTACCGATGTTCCAACCGATTTTCATCTCTTCTGTGATCTGATCAGCGGTAAGTCCTGCTGCTGATGCAAATCCGAAGGACGGTGTGCCAAAGGCTGTTACAGCCATGACGCAGGATAGACCAAATGCTGCGGCTTTTTTGGCAAACTTGTTTTTTGTTTGCATGAAAAAAATCCTCCAAATCTTTTCATAATGTATAACATACGGAACGGTCGCATATTACCATCTTAATTATATAATAATACTTATAAAATGTCAATAAAATGCAGTGCGGACGTACAAAAAATACTATACAAATTTTCTTGATATACTTTGTGATAATATACAAAACATAAAACATTTTTTTATTGGTTGTGTTTTTTTGTAAATAGTTGCAAAATACATATTGCCTTTTATGGATAAGTGTGGTATAATATTTAAGATTGCAGTTTATACGAAGACTGTTAAGAATGTTTAGAAGGGAATTTTCATATTATGCCAATTACTGAAATTCTTGAAAAAAATGCAAATTTGTACGGCAGCGATGTAAGTCTTGTTGAGATCAATCCGCCCGATACGAAAAGCCGGTTTACGTGGAAAGAATATTCACTTATCGAATCCGGTTCGGGAAATGATTTCCGACGCTCCATTACGTGGGAGGACTTCAACCGTCAGGCAAACCGTTTTGCCAATTTCCTTTTGTCACGAGGCGTAAAGCGTGGTGACAAAGTGGCTGTTCTGCTTATGAACTGTCTGGAATGGCTGCCTGTATATTTCGGAGTTCTCAAAGCCGGCGCCATTGCTGTGCCGCTGAATTATCGTTATACAGCAGAAGAGATAAGATACTGTCTTGGACTTTCCGATTCCTCTATTCTGGTTTTCGGACCGGAATTTACAGGCCGAATCGAGGAAATATGCGGCATTATCCCGGATGTAAAAACTCTTCTCTATGTAGGAAAGGACTGCCCCACATTTGCTGAAAGCTACAATAATCTTGTGGTATATGCTTCATCAAAGAATCCCGGAATAAAGATGACTGATGATGACGACGCTGTTATTTACTTCTCTTCCGGCACAACAGGATTCCCGAAGGCGATTCTCCATACGCATCAGAGCCTTATGCATGCAGCTAAAACCGAGCAGAATCACCACAAGCAGACTAAGGACGATGTTTTCCTGTGCATTCCGCCGCTTTACCACACAGGTGCAAAAATGCACTGGTTCGGTTCATTCCTTGTGGGCGGAAAAGCCGTTCTTCTTAAAGGCGTTAAGCCGGAATGGATAATGAAAGTCATTTCCGAAGAAGCATGCAGTATTGTCTGGCTGCTGGTTCCCTGGGCGCAGGATATTCTCGACGCTATCGACAGGGGAGACATAAAGCTGGAGGACTACCGCCTTGACCAGTGGAGGCTTATGCATATCGGTGCACAGCCTGTTCCGCCAAGCCTTATTGAACGCTGGCTGAAGGTTTTCCCGAATCACGACTATGACACAAACTACGGTC
>JBJERG010000239.1:0-3671 GCA_051882155.1 Ruminococcus sp. | reverse complement strand
AGGTGAAAAAGTTCGTTTGGACGGAACACCGATTGACAGCAACTGGGTATATGGTGGAGTAGCACAATTCAATGAAAAAAGTGCAATAATTTATCAGACAGATCCTGATTTTCATAAGTTTCCTGTATATGCCGATACAGTTGGACAGTTCACAGGACTAAAAGATAAGAACGGCAGGAAGATTTTTGAGGGTGATATAATAGACTATGCCAATGAAATCTTCGTGGTAAAGTACATTGATGCATTCGCAGCATTTGATTTAAGAAGTCCTACTAACATGGCAAAGCTTAAGCCGCCGCTCCAAGAGTGTATGTCCGAAAAATTCTATACCGTCATCGGAAACATCCACGACACACCAGAACTGCTTTGCTGACAACCACGACACGGCAAGAGTAGACAGCTTGTATGTGGCTAAGTATTTTGAAAAGCGTCATGACAATGTTATTCGTGATATTGAAAACCTTGATTGTTCAGAAGAATTCCGCCACCTCAATTTTGAGGAGACCTCTTACAAAGATGAACAAGGCAAGAAACGACCGTGCTATTACATGACCCGTGATGGTTTTGTATTTCTGGCAATGGGTTATCGTGGCAAGAAAGCTGCACGATTCAAAGAACTCTACATTTGAAAGGAGATAGAGAAAAATCATGACACTTGAATTGTTAAGATATAAGGACGATTTTTTTACACGAAATCCGAAGCCGTATAAATTAGGCGGTGTGGAGAAAATCACCTGCAATACTGAATATGGAATCGGACATTTTGCGATCACTATTTTTGACACACGTGTATTCGTAATGGAGCTGTTCCAGTATGTGAAAAATGCTGAAACTGGAGAATACTATGTAAAAAACGGCGTTTGGGTGTGCCCGAAGTGTGAAAGGAGCTACGAATGACCAAAGAAGAACTTCTCTCCTACAAAAACATCAGAAGGGAGCTTGAAGACATCAAAAACCGAATCAATCAGCTGAAAGAAGACGCGCGGAGTCCCAAGGGTGTGCGGTATTCGGATATTCCCAGGGGCAGAGGTGAACCCATCAGCTCTCAGCAGAGTTACATAGAACAGCTGGAAAAGCTTTCTGAACTTTACGAGGAAAAGAAAGCTCTGCTTGTGAAAACTCAGATCGCAATTGAAAGGGCAATATCTTCCCTGCCGCCTGAACTTGCAAGCCTTATGCGGCATCGGTATATTGACGGAATGAGGTGGGAGGATATAAACGACAAACTCTACATTTCCCATTCACAGTCGGTAAGACTGCATCAGAAAGCTATGAAGCTCTTGACAAATTCAAAAAAATAAGGTATAATAAAACAAAGAGAGCATACCGGCAAGACGGTCGCTCCCACATTTGTAGATTAAAAGAATTTAACCGTCCAAGTTGGCAGCTTAGGGACGGTTATTTCTTTTTGTGAAAATAGTAAGTAGTTACAATGAGAAGTGCTAATTCGACGCAGAAGCCTGCTATCGAAAGCAAATCGCTGAATGTAATAAAACTCTGCATATTATCACCTCCCAACATCTGGAAGATGTGTGGGAGCGAGAATGACCGCCCTACCGTTTCTGGTATGCTCTGCAATTATTTTATCAGAAATTGTAGTTTCTGTCAAGCTGGACTTGTTTGGACCTTTTTTATGTGCTATAATAATATCATCAAAAACTATAACCGGTAAGGATATTCCTTGCCGGCTTTTTTATTACCCAAAAACGGAGGGAGGAGGATGTTACAAAATGTTACAGATTCAGAGCGTACCGTAATTGACCCCAGAATGGCAATAGCAGCGGAACTGCTTGCAAATCCGGACTTTTCCGGTACAAAGGAAGATATTGCAAGAGAAGCCGGTGTAACACGCCAGACCCTCTACCGCTGGCTGAGAAATCCGGACTTTGTCGCACTGGTCAACAGTCTGGTTTCCCAATATGCAGACGCAGAACTTGCTATGGTATGGAAATCTCTTTGCAGGCGTATTCAAGGCGGCGATATGCAGGCTATACGGCTGTATTTTGAACTGCGGGAACGTGGACTTACCATGAAGCAGAAAGAACAGGAAGAAAAGCCTGTTTCCAGACTATACGAAACCTTAGGAGCCGAAGATGAAACCAATTACGAAACTGTCACCGAAGCAGAAACTGGTGCTGAAATGGGCGCACCTTCCGAAGTATCAGAATAAAAAAGCAATCATCTGTGACGGCTCTGTACGTTCTGGCAAGACCGTTTCCATGATTATCGGTTTTGTACACTGGGCTATGCGTTACTTTGACAGCTGCAGTTTCGGAATATGCGGCAAAACTGTAGGCAGTACCTACAGAAACATCATCACTCCTCTGCTCTCTATGCCGGATGTTACGGATTATTATGATGTTTCCTACCGCCGAAGTGACAGCCTTCTGACAATCCGAAGTGGCAAAAAAACAAACCGCTTTTACGTATTCGGCGGTAAAGATGAAAGCAGTTACACCCTTATTCAGGGCATAACCCTCAGCGGCGTGCTGTTTGACGAAGTTGCCCTTATGCCGAAATCCTTTGTAGACCAGGCACTTGCACGAACCCTTTCCGAACCTCTTGCCCGGTACTGGTTCAACTGCAACCCGGAATCCTCTGAACACTGGTTCTACAAGGAGTGGATCTGCAACACCCTTGGCAAAAACGCTCTGCATATTCACTTCATGATGAATGACAACCCTGTCCTTACCCAAAAGGAAATCGCAAACGCTGAAAGTCTGTACTCCGGCGTGTTCTATGAACGGTATATCTTAGGACGCTGGGTTCTTGCAGAGGGTCTTGTATATCCTCAGTTTGACAAGAGAATCCACGTTGTACCGGACGTTCTGCCGGAAGCTGACTGCGGTCAGTGGTTCATAAGCTGCGACTACGGCACAGTTAACCCTTGTTCATTCGGGTTATGGCATATTGACGAAAAGGGCAGCGCACTCAGAGTGAGGGAATATTATTATGACGCACGTAAAGAGGGCATGAGCCGTACTGATGAGGAGCATTATGCAGAGCTTGTAAAGCTTGCAGGAGAATATGCACCCTTTGTGCGTGCGGTTATTGTTGACCCGTCAGCCGCAAGCTTTATCACCTGCATACACCGCCATGGACTATTGCCAGTATGGAAAGCGGACAACAGCGTTCTTGACGGCATTCGTGATACTGCGGCTCTTCTGAAACTGGGAAAGCTGCATTTCTGCCAGTGCTGTACAGATATTATCCGTGAATTTTCCCTGTACTGCTGGGACGAAAAACACAGGGACAAGGACGCTGTACTTAAAATAAACGACCACGCCATGGACGATATGAGGTATTTTGTGAGAGGTGCAATGTACCATACGCTCCGGGAAATCGGACTTGATGAGGAGGTGACAATTTGAATATATTCAGCTTTTTAGGCTCTCTGCTTTTCAGAAAACAGAAATCATCTCAGACGGTTTCATCTGATATGCAGAATGCCATTGACACATGGCTGAACCTTTACATGAACGGCACTGCAGGCGGCGAAACCGGTACCCTCAGACTTCCCTCTTCCGTTGCGGCAGAGGCGGCACGTCTTATGCTGACGGAATCTGAAATAAATGTCAGCTGTAAATATTTAAACGAGCATATGCAGAACTTCTGGATGAAATTGTCAATATCACTTGACACATTTTCCTCAAAAGATCGAATGATTCAAG
>JBJERG010000238.1:0-3676 GCA_051882155.1 Ruminococcus sp. | reverse complement strand
ATGCGATTTCTGCATTGCCAAATCCATAGGGATTTCCGCCTGTACTCCAGTTTGTACAGTAAGAATAATAGTAAGTATCACCAATTTTTTCAATACTGGAATCCTCGAAAAGATAAGGAGGATTGATGTTTACCGGTGTGCCGACAATTGAGATCATGTCGTCGCCAAGCTGTACGCAGCGTGCAGTATCGGGGTTAGCCTGTTTTCCGTCAGGAACACCGCCGCCAAAGTAAATGTAAGCCTTGCCGTCATCATCAACAAGAACTGCCGGGTCAAAAAGCCAGTTTACATTGCAGTTAGGCATATCTCTGCTGATGAGTGCTTTGCCAAGAGGATCAGTCCAGGGACCGGTAGGACTGTCTGCAGTAAGTACGCCTATGCCGCCGGCGCTGTCTGCAAAATAGAGGAAGAATTTATCCTGACCGTTTATTGTTTTCCAGCAAGCGTCCGGTGCCCATGAATAACCTGCCCACTTTGCAGGACCTGTGCTGTTTCTTCCTGCTACAGGGATTGCACCGTGGTCTGTCCAGTTAACAAGGTCTGCTGAGGAATGGCAGTTGATTGTCTGAACATTGTATGTATTTTCCTGCATATTTCCGTTACTGTCATACTCGAAAGCGTCATTGGTAGTGTAAACATACAGACGATCCTTGTATACCATAAATCCGGGATCAGCGCCAAAACGCTGTGTATAGAGAACGTTGTTTTCTCCGTCATTTTTCCATGAAGAAGCAACATTCACAGAAGCAAAGATCTTTTCCATTGCATCCTTGTCAACTACCTTCTCAGCTACCGGGAACTCCGTAATAATATGAGCAATATACTGCTGGAGAAGCTTCAGATCTGTTGTATCAGCAACGCCGCTCTGGTCAACGTCTGCTGCTTTTTTCATGTTAGCGTCAGCAAAACCGCTCTTTACGCCTGCCTTTGCTTCTGCAAGGTCGAGAATATTGATCTTACCGTCACCGTTTACATCACCAAGAACTACTTCCTTAGGAGGTTCAACCGGATCAGGTCCAAGAATTCCGGTACCTGCTACTGCACCAATTGCTTCGTCAATGTAGAAATTATTTGTGGTTTCTGCTGTTTCCACATAGAGCTTCATATTGGTTGCATCGCTTGGGATAAGATAGTTTGTATTTGCCAGCTGTACCCAGTTGCCCTTAACGCCTGTTGCCTCTGCAATCGTTGAATACTGTGTTTCACCGTTTCCGTCTGTGTACTCAAGCTTCAGATAGAATGTATCAGTGTCATCTCCGTCAAAATAATTAACACATACGCTGAAACTGTACTCATTGCCGGGTACAAATGCTTTAGGACTGAGTGTCTTGTAAGCACCGTTCCATGCAGATGTTCTGTCCTGTACAAGCAATGCTTCGCTGCCTACAAATGCAGTTCTGCCGCTTGTCATTATGCTGGACGGACCTCTTGATTCCCATGAACACAGGTCGCCCTCAAAGCCGTCTGCAAAATACCATCCGTATTCATTGGGCTCAACAGGACCATCATTCGGATCTTCGTAATCATCAACCCATTCAGACTCAGGCATCATACCCATAAGTGTGGTATATGCAAGCTTAGGCTGATTGTTTGAATCGTAAAGAAGTGCATTGCTGCCTGAAGAAAGCCAGGAATTCGCATCATTGGGACCCCATACGCATACAGCTGTTACTCTGCCGTTATACTTACCGCTCTTGTTTACGTCTACAGCGTGCTGGAAGATCGCCTTATACTTGTCAGCCTGCTGCTGATATGTATAATTTCCGTTTTCAACGCTTATGTCAAGCTCTGTTACCTGAACATCACAGCCTATGGACAGATACTTATCCATTGCTGTAATATATGAATCTGTTCCTGCAAAGCCTGTTGCATTTGCCGGAACGTGTGACTGCATTCCAACGCCGTCAAGCAGACCCTTTTCGTAAAGAGACTTACACATACTATAGATAGCATCTCTCTTGTGATCCCAGTATTCGTTGTAATCGTTGTAGTAGAGGTCGCAGCCTTCGGGAGCATACTTTCTTGCATATGTAAATGCCTTTTCTACAAAAGCATTGGTGCCATATACCTGTACCCACGGAGATTTACCATTGTTATAGCCCGGTTCTCTTGTACCGCCGTTGTTTGCTGTTCTGTTGGAATCATCAGAAATACACTCGTTTGCAACGTCATAAGCATAGAGATTAAGTCCCGGATACTGTGACTTGATTGCTGCAAACATATTCTTGATGTAACTTTCCATTCTCTGATCCATTACGCTTGAAGATACCCAGTTTCCTCCAGCCTGGAAGTTATCCTTGAAGAACCATTCCGGCGTCTGGCTGTGCCATACAAGTGTATGTCCTCTCATGCCGATATTGTTATTTACGCAGAAATCCATAATTGCTGCACAGCTGTTAAGAGAAACCTTGATATCAGTATTTGAGCTTCCGGACTGGACAAGTGTTGCGTCAGGCTTTGTTTCATTTTCACACTCAACGCTGCTGCAGTCCTTCAGAATGTTTGCTGTAATTGCTGAATTCTTAACTGTTCCTCCGTTAAGGATATTACCAACTCTGAAATACTTGCCGAAGGCATTTTTCAGACCCTTTTCTGTAGATGCAGCGTATGCAACATTCTCCTGGCGCTTGTCAGCTGTTGTAATGATTACATCGTCGAATGTGAAGTCATTTGTGCTGTCAGTTATTATTGTAAGTCTGAACTCATAACTGTTCTCAGGTGCTGTGTGTTTTGCAGAAAGCTTTGTCCATTCTCCGCCCTTTACGTCCTGTGCTGTAAGTTCTGTTTCTGTTTCTTCTCCTGTTTCCTCATCGATACAGAGAAGAGAAAGTCTGAACTTTTCAGCAGTTTTACTGTATACCTGCACGCTGTAGGTATATTCAACTCCGCCGTTCAGATAGAAGCCCTTTGAAGAACTTGCACCCTCCTGCGGTGACATTCTTCCGGTAACAGTCATACCTCTTGTGGCTTCATAGCCTGCACCCTCTTCTGCCATAAGTGCTACTGTATCTGTGCTTCCGTGCCAGCCGTCATAGTTTACTTCAAAGTTGTTGTTAACCAGCTCAGCCGCATATGCCTTTTCACTTATGTACGGCATATACGTGGCAAGTCCTGCACAGCACACTGCCGCTGTCAGACAGGATGCTATCTTCTTGATTTTCATTTCAATTCCTCCTTGCTTGATTTTTGAAACAGATTATGTTCCGGATTTCTCAAAACATTCATTATTTTTATTATATTACAATCACTCTCTCCTTTCAACCTACGTTTTGCAGATTTGGTGGATAAAATGAAGAACTTGTATAATCTGCATATATTTTCTTTAACAAAAAAATAAGAACCGTTCGGTTTATATGAACGATTCTTATTCGGGGAAATATTAGAATGCTTTGCCAGCATTTTCTATTGTTATTATTATAATATTAAATTGAATTTTTATCAACCGATAAAGTGCAGATTCAGTGGATAAAATGAAGGTTTTTACTTGATTTTTTTTGAAATGTATGGTATCATATTACAGAGGTGACATTAATGAAGAGTGAATCCCAATGTAAACTTATAGGAGTTATTACTGCAGGTGCTGAGCATAGTGAACAAAAACAGCTGCTCTCAGGTATTATAAAAAGAGCCGGTGAACTGAATATTGACGTAGCTGTTTTTTCAAATATATAGATCG
>JBJERG010000237.1:0-3677 GCA_051882155.1 Ruminococcus sp. | reverse complement strand
TATTTCTTGTGCAGAAGCCCCATTTCGAAAATCCGCTGTTATTTGATGTAAGCGGCTCTGTTATATCATATTCATTTACACGATATGGTTCAAACTCAGGCTCATAATTTTTCTTTGAGCTGCCCAACTTTATTTCTAATGCCATAATCTGTCCTCAAAACTGTTTTAACCCTGTAATCCGGTCATTCTGTAATCAGTTATACCTGTTGTAATAGGAAGGCTTGTATGCCTGCCACAGCCTTCTCAGTTCTTCCTCACTGGGATCATTGCTGTCAATTATATATCTGCTTTTCAGACCCTTCAGTCTGTTATAGAAATAGCTCTTCATCATATTGAAATCTGAAAAACCAAAGGCTTCTATTATTACCGTATAGTCATCTCCGGCTACAAGATGCAGTACATTATCAAGCTGCTTTGACCATTCTTCCGGCGTTCGTGAAGACTGCATCGTATCCAGAAGAACATATTCAAATTCCATGGGTGAATTAAAATATGCAAAGCCTCCGTCCGTACTGCATATTACCAGCTTCGGCATATCCATTTCTATAGTTCTACGATGCAGTGTAAATCTGCTGTCAGCATTAGCAACATTTGTAAGGCGTCCGTCCTCACGCAGATTTTCAAAGGCGTCATCTGCATTAGTATCGATATCGTCACGTGTAATCTGACAAAGACCATACTGATCAAGTGTATAGGCTCTTGAATCACCCGCCCAGAAGAAATCACATAAAAGCTTGCTGTTTCTTACCTCTGCAGCAGCCACACATACGGTAGTGGGCATACTTTTGCTAAGACTGCCGCCTACCTGAACTCCTGTATTTGATGTATACCTTTCCTTGACTCCTTTAAGAACCTCTTCTATTTTCATCTGAAGATAAAGTCCCGTATTCTCATCAAAGCGGAATTTCTCTTTTTCAGCAAACAGATCAACGGCTGCCGCTGCCACTCTTGAGGCTATCCATGCACCTGTATGATTTGAAACATTTTCGTATCTTTTTGCTCCAAGGCCTCCGCAACCGTCAAAAACTCCGAAATAACGTGTAGCGTCATCAATTGTCCGCCTTGTAAAACAATCCTCGCCCATGCCCTGCCGTACTTCACCATATACAACATCTATAACAGATAATGCCTGATATAAGCTCATAACTATCTCCTGTAATTTTTAACAATATAGACCTGCCATTCAGATCAGATAAAAATCCAAACCTGCGCAAAAGAAGACATACTGCACTTTAAACAGACTGAACAATAGAACTGAGGATCTCCTGATAGTCAAGATTTTCAAGTCCCTTGCCTGCCTCAGAGGGATAATGCACTACGCCGTCCCAGTTTCTTATGATCTCATCCCAGCCCGACAGCTTCGGTGTATAGAGAATAAGTCTTTTTGCGGAATAGTTTATGTATGGCTGATTCTGTCTGTCGCCCCACCAGTCGGTAAGCTCGCTGAAATTCTTTGCCATGCTTTTAGGATAATAGGGAGAAGCAGAACCGTATCCAAGCGGATGAGCTGAGGCGTCTGACCACATTACAATGATCTGACGCTTTTTTGTTCCTTCTGTACTCCACTTTGAACGGATAGCAAATGCAAGGGCTTCAAGACCGTCCTCAGGTTCATCTCCTCCTCCGAAGGCTTCGATCGACTGTACAGTATTGCTGAATTCCTCTGACTGCTCAGGCAGCGTAAAAAAATCTGTCGCCATCATTGCATCCTTGCCGTCTGCCAGATAATCACGGAATGAGATTATCTTTATTCTTACGCTGTTCACGGATTTGTTCTTTTCTTCCATTGCCTTCATAAGGTCATCATAAAAGTGCAGAGCATTTTCCTTTACAATATCAATTACATTGTCCATACTTCCTGTTGAATCAATGCAGAATACTATATCAACTGTATATGTTAATCTGTGATAATTACTTGCCATTTGATTAAACCTCCGTTTATACGTCAAATTCGGTGGAAACCTTAAAATTACTCTTTGCCTTTTCCATTTCACGGGTATATTCACGTTCCGGCTTATGTTCCACATTTATCACCAGTCCGCCGGGTCTGCCCGCTTCTTTTTCAGATGTATTGTCCGGCGGGGTAACAACCGGAGATGCGGAAACCTTCTTTAAAAATCCGCAAACGCCGCATTTACCTGTACTTGGATTTATTATGCCGTTACATTCAGGACAGCGGGACAGCATCATTGAATCTTCTGCAGGTGCTGCGCAAACAGTACAAAAGCGATCTCCCGGTTCAATTACCGAACCGCAATTTGAACAGATTGCAGAGTCGCTTTCTGTATCTTCAGTGCCGTTATTAAGCGGCTGTCCGCAGCCTACACAGAACATTGAATCAGGTTCGTTTACTGTGCCGCAGGAGCATACCTTATTATCACTGCTTTCATAACCGGAAATATTTCCGTTTTCCAGCGGCTGTCCGCAGCCTACGCAGAACAAAGAATCCGGCTCATTTACTGTGCCGCAGGAGCATACCTTATTATCACTGCTTTCACAACCGGAAATATTTCCGTTTTCCAGCGGCTGTCCGCAGCCTACGCAGAACAAGGAATCCGGCTCATTTACTGTGCCGCAGGAGCATATCTTCTGATCCTGAATCTGATCATATTCTTCATAATCGTCCTCATAAAATAAATCATTCCGTTCTTCAAACATACGTCCGCACCTTATACAGAAGGCTGAATCCATATCATTTTCAGTTCCGCAGGAACAAAATTTTGTTTCGCTGCTGCCAAAGACAGGTTCAGGTGATGATTCAGGAACCGCTGCGCCGCACATAATGCAGAATCGTGCGTCCGGTTCTAATTCTGCATTGCAGTTCGGGCAGTATGCAGTATTAAAATAGTCCATATTTTTTTCTCCTTTTTATAAATTTAAATCATTATTCTAAAATGGAAATTTCCTTTAGTTGATACACATACCATTTACCGTCATATTTATATACTTCCAATGTAGTTGTTTCTTCATCGATGACCTTTCCGTTTGATCCATATTCAACAAATTCAACGTCTACATAAACAAGATCAGTAATTTTTTCAGCATTAAGATTCATTCCCGGAATATCGTTGTATACAAAATATTTTTTAAATCTTTTAAACTTTGATGAACCGGCTTGCTTTATACTTTTAATCCTATAATCTATATTTGCATTTGCTTTATAAATTGAACCAGCTCCTGAAAAAGAATTATATAATTGTTTTACGTCTATACCGTACGCATCTTCAATGCTGCTAAAATAATCATCAGGAATACATTTTTCCATTAATGTTTCATAATCCCCTTCGTTAAGAGCAGTAATTGCATCTTCAACAGCTCCTTCCGGACTGCTGCTTCCGCTTCCGCCGCCACCGAAGCACATAATGACAATCGCTGTCACAATTCCTGCAAGTATAAGCACAAGAACGCCCAGCATTGACGGTAAAAACCATTTTTGTTTCTTAAAATCTATTCTTGAAGCACTGCCTGTTCCCTGTGAGGAGTGAGAAAAATAATCCGTCTGCTTATCTTCATATGTATCATATTCACTGGTTGCCGGTTCATTTTTTTCAAAAACCGGAACATTAACAGGTCTGTTTTCAGTACCGCACACAGGACAGAAATTTCCGTTTTTTATTTCCTTTCCGCATTTCTTGCAAAACATATATTTTCCTCCTGAAACAAATAGAAAATCTCAT
>JBJERG010000236.1:0-3678 GCA_051882155.1 Ruminococcus sp. | reverse complement strand
GATTATCATGGAAGTTATTTAATCAAAATTGACAATTTTTATAATGGTAAGAGAAATTTAAAATCAAGTAACAAAAATAAATTTTTTAGCCAATGGATTTTCTATATTTATTATCCGCTGCATATGACTATTTTAATTTTAATTACAAATATTGACAGCATATTGATTAGATCATATAATAAAGAATATAAAAAAAACAGGGGGATCCATCTTGAAAGATAAAAGAAATTGGGGTAAGGAAATTAAAAATGTGGGCATATTATTAATTGTGGTTGGAGCTATTATGCTGGGAATGATTTTATTTGCACTTGCATCAGGCGGTAACCAATCAATTATCTACCAAATAGTAGACAGGCATTTTATATTCTTAATGTTTGGAGGACTTATTTTACTGCTTGTTGGTATAATCACCAGAAGTGTGGGAAAATCCAAAGAGCTGAAATTTAATTCTTCAAATGAAAGCCAATAGTAAACTAATTAAAAATCATTCTTGACATTGTACCAAGATTGTGATATGATAAATATGGCTAAAAGATACTATGTAAGGCAATTTGCCATACAAAAAGAAATCCCCCAGAGTGCCAGCTCTGGGGGATTTGCCTTTTATTAAGGCTGTTTGGCTGTTGTCGGACTAATCTCTATTCAGCCATTTGTAGAAGAGATAGGCTAATACTTCTACTCCAATAGAGATTATTAAAGATACTATGTAATATAGCAAATTACCACCTCCTCCTTGCGGAAGAGCCGACTTGAATATTATACTTCACACGCACCGATAATTACTTCGGAATCTGTACAGATGATGAAAAAGATTGGTTATTCAAGGAGGAACGAGATGATTATACATAAGGTTCGAGTTAAGAAATTCTACTGCAGAGGTAATATATATGTTCTCACAAGCGCAGAAGTTAAAGGTGAAATAAAGTATTTCGCCATTAACTATAAATATCTTGATGGTGAAGGAAAACTTACAAAGGAGCTATGCGGACTGGAGATGTTTATGCAGGATACTATGGCAGATACCATGAAGCGAGTGGAAGAATAGCATAAAATGCGTGAATATATGGCACAAGGATATTCTGATGCAGAAGCAGCTTGCTTGGCTACTATGGGATTTATTCCGGAAGCTTTAAGAAAATAAGCACAGCGCATTTTTAAAGGAGGTTTTTCAAAAGTGGATTATCTGATAGGAATTACATACATTTCCGGAATAGCGCTTTTTCTATGGAAATATGCTGCTAACAAAAAGTCAAAGCCAGAACGATTTGTTTATACGGCAGACGTTGATGCTTCATTTGAACGTGTTCAGCAGTTCCGTCAGCAGCTTTATGAATTGGATCAGCTCCAGAATGAAATAGATATATCCAATATGGATAACTGTTATGCCAGAACCGTTGCTATAAAATGGGGTTCTGGTCATGAGTATGTTCTGGAACTATGCGAGGACAGTAACATCAATACTCATCTTGAAATTATAGTTCAGAGAGAACGCAAAAGACTGACCACTTCCCTATGTAAAGAGCTTTCAAAAATTACTCATACCGGTGAAGTCAAAACAAGGGGCAAAACGAAATCATCGGCGGTAGGGGAGGAGGTGTATAGATGAAAAGTGAGGTGAAATTCTGTAAGGATTGTGGAGTTTGTCTTGGTACAATTTATAGCTTGGGGCAACATCGATTTAATGCAATTCAGCGATGTTCTGTTTGCAATGAACTTCATCGCAAGCAGCAAAAGGCAGACTATCAGAGAGAGTATCGAAAGGACGGTCGCACGGTTCGCCGATTGCAAAAGCAACAGATACGACTGCTGCAAAAGGAAAATGAGGTTTTAAAGGAATTGTATAGAGCGAAAGTGCAAGAACTTGAACAGATGCAAAACGTTTGAAAATATCAGCAGTCTGCTTTGATGAGTTTTCCTTTAATTTCAAAAAACATTTGACAAACTTTACCCGCTGTGATATAATATAGGAGTAAAAAATAAAAAAGCATCCCCACAAAGCCTTAGCCGCTTGGCGGCAGTTAACGCTTCGTAATCAGACAGATGTTAGAGCATCTGAATGACTTAGTGAGAATGCTATTTGTGTGCATACATTATAGCACATTAAAATAGATCTGTCAAGTCTTTCGGAACCAGTTTGCAGCTGTCTGAAAGGCTTGATTTGTTTTTATACAGAGAAACTTGAAAATTAAATAGTTTCAATAAGGCTGATTTTCATTTTGTGACGTCTAATCAACGTCAGCACATCTGTGTGTGTGCCACGACAGTCCACCACGACAGAAAACAGTACAGTGGATACTGCTTGCCATGAAAGCAAAATGAAATGTAGACACTGAAAAAAGCATACCCTGTCTATCGGTTCACAACCATGGAGCCTTTTTGAACACAATTTTCAATATATAAAAAATAGTCAGAGAATACATTTCTGTATTTTCTGACCGGTTTTCATTTGGTTGGGGTGGAAGGATTTGAACCCTCGAATAACGGAGTCAGAGTCCGCTGCCTTACCACTTGGCGACACCCCAATGTTTTTTGTCTTTTGCTGTCTTTCTCAGTCAGCTTTTATATTATATCACAAAGAAAAATGTTTGTCAAGGCTTTTTTCAAATTTTTTTTGAAAAAACAGAAATTTTTTTGATTGAAGATCCAGCGCATTTTCAGATGCCCTTTTGATCCGTCATTTTTTCATTGTAACCCTATTCTTGACAAATATACATCTATATAGTAAAATATTAAAAGCAGCAAAGAATCGTGCAAATACATCACATAATATGCAGCATGATTCAGAATATACATAAGGTGTATTAAAGGAGTATCAGAAATGAAATGTATTAACTGCGGCAGGGAACTTCCGCCGGATACAGCAGAATGTCCGTTCTGCATTGAAAAAGAGCATAGAAAGAATGCAGCAAGAAATGAAAGGCATAAAATATATGTAACACTTGCAATATGTATACTTGTTCTGGGACTGATAGCTGCAGGTGCATTTATATTCATGCCCGATACGTCTTTCCAGAGAAGTCTGGAAAAAGCAGAAAGCAGTTATGCTGTTGCAGCTCTTTGTGAGGAGTCACCAGAGGAAGCAGCTCTTGAACGGTATCAGCTTCGTCTTATTGATGCGGTAAATGATATTGAGATGCGGTATAATGACCAGACCTGCGGCTATAATCAGACAGTATCAGCGCTCAGACAGATATATTCTGTAGATAATCCTGTTGTACGGGACCATACTGAAGAAGTCTGGTCAAATGTGGAACGTATGAGATTTTACCAGCTTCTTAATCATAAGCGTTCCGAAAACGGCATAAAGGAGCTTGAATGGAGCGCTGATATTGCAGCAGCTGCGGAGGCTGTTGCAGATGAATATGCTGAATCCGGTCTTGATTACCAGCAAAATGCGGAAAGGATCGTGAAGAGTATGCTTCCGGAAACTGAAAATATTACGGTTTCCGCTTTATTGAATACTGTCAATTCACAGGACGCCCTTGTAAAATATGAAGAGGACTCGGAGGATATGAAGAATAATGATCTTCTGTTGGGCGAAGGTATTTCTATTGTAGGTGCTGACGCTGTTTACAGCGAGGAAAGCGGACTCTGGAGCTTTTTCATTCTTACAAAAAAATGATTTAAGGAGAATAGATAATGATACGTGATTCTTTTGATATTGATGTTTCAGGGATT
>JBJERG010000235.1:0-3680 GCA_051882155.1 Ruminococcus sp. | reverse complement strand
ATAATAGAGCCTTGGAATATCAAAATACTTTGATACAGGTGTTGCTGCCATATCTACTCTCCTTTTTCCATTTTCAATATATCTATAACCTCCGAAAGTGCAGGTACCCATTCATAGAGCAAAGGCTTCAGCATTTCCTCAGGCTCGGTAAGGTCAGGGATCATAACAGGTTTGCAGCCGGCAGAAAAAGCCGAAATTATCCCGTTAGGTGAATCCTCCAGCGCAAGACAATCTGACGCATCAAGCTTCAGCGCTGCTGCTGCTTTTATGTAAATATCCGGCGCAGGCTTGCCACGTTCAATAGAATCGCCGCCGATAACCATTGAGAACAGATCAACAAGCCCTGCATTTTTAAGGTGCTGCACAGCCTTTTCCGTTGGAGTAGCTGTTGCAACAGCGGTAAGTATATGTTTTTCCCTGCAATATTCAAGAAGCTCCTTTGCACCTGGCTTTACTTCTATACCCTTTTTATCTATTTCCGCCTGAACAAGCTCTCTGCGTCTTGCACGTACTGCATGATAATCAAAATCCTCACCCAGAGCCTTTTTCAGATAACGCTCTGCATATACGGCGGAAAGGCTGCGAATTGCAAGGGCATGGCGGGGTTTCAGATGAAAGCCGAATTCCTCAGCACTTTCAGTCCAGCATTTAAAATAATATTTCTCTGTATCAAGAATAAGACCGTCCATATCAAATATAATTCCCTTTATCATGGCAGGACTTCTCCTTTCAATGTTTCTGACTGATATAATTGTACACATTTTCCTTATGCTTGTCAAGGGATATTCCATTTATAAATATTCATAATTCCCACTTGCAAAAGAAGTCGTTTTATAGTATAATACATTATATAAGCAGATAAATGAGATTTGAGGTTGCACCGGCTGCTTTGATCGGTGCGGAAGGGAATAAACAATGAGTATAAATGAAAAGGACTTATGCAGGCTGCCTGTTGTAGCAATGCGAGGCGTCGTTGTATTTCCCGAAATGGTAATGCATTTTGACGTTGCAAGGGAAAAATCAATCGGCGCTATAACAGCAGCCTATGAATCAGACAAAAAAATATTTCTTACAGCACAAAAGGATGTCTTTGTAGAAGACCCTGAAATGAAAGATCTGTATCGCTTCGGCGTTATTGCCGAGGTTCGCCAGATACTTAAAACACCGGAAGGTGTAATGCGTGTTCTCGTTGAGGGAATCAGCAAGGCAAAGCTTGAAGCTCTTCATGCCGGCAAAAATTATCTGTCAGCTGATGTGCAGAAAGTTCCCTATTCAACACGGGCAAAGTTTGATGAGGTTGAAATGGAGGCTGTGATCCGCACAGTCAAGGATCTGTTCGAAAAGTACAGTCAACTTTTCCCGAGAATGCCCAGGGAACTTATAATTGCGGTAATGTGCCAGGACGACCCTTATAAACTGTTCAACAGTATAATTTTCAACATATCACTTGATTTTGAAGATAAACAGCAGCTTCTGGAGGAAAACAACATTCTCAAAAGGCTTAATCTCCTTTATACCATTCTTCTGAAAGAAACAGAGGTTCTCACCCTTGAACGGGAAATTCAGGAGCTTACAAAGGAAGGCATGGATAAAAGTCAGCGTGAGTATTATCTCCGTGAACAGATGAGAGCAATTTCCAGCCAGCTGGGCGAAGAGGACGAACAGGAAGAGGTTTATGAATATCTGAAAAAGATACAGGAACTGGGGCTTCCGGATACCGATACAGACAAGCTTTACAAAGAAGCTGAACGTCTGAGCAAGCTTCCTCCTGCTTCTCAGGAATCATTTGTAATCAGAAGCTACCTTGATGTTGTGCTTGATCTTCCATGGAATAAATCTTCAAAGGCTAAAATAAGCATTGAAAAATCACGAAATATTCTTGATAAAGATCATTACGGCATGGAAAAGGTGAAGGAACGTGTGCTTGAAAGCATTTCCGTTCATGCTCTTATGCCGGATGTAACAGGTCAGATACTCTGCCTTGTTGGCCCTCCCGGTGTGGGCAAAACATCTATCGGACGGTCAATTGCCAAATCCCTCGGCAGAAAATATGAACGCATTTCTCTGGGCGGCGTTCGTGATGAATCAGATATCAGAGGACACAGAAAAACCTACATTGGCGCTATGCCTGGACGTATTATCGACGCTCTTACACGTGCAGGAACCAATAACCCTCTGATCCTCCTGGATGAGATAGATAAGATGAGCAGTGATTTCAAGGGAGATCCTTCTGCGGCTATGCTGGAGGTACTGGACAGTGAACAGAACAAGGCATTCCGTGACCATTACGTTGAAGTGCCATTTGATCTGAGTCAGGTGCTTTTCGTTGCAACTGCCAATACCCTTGATACGATTCCTGCACCTCTTCTTGACCGTATGGAGGTTATTGAACTTGGAAGCTATACAAGAGAAGAGAAATTCCACATTGCCAAAGAACATCTCATTGCAAAGCAGATAAAAAAGCATGGTCTGAAAAATACACAGATGAAAATCCAGGACAGCGCTTTATATGACCTTATTGACAGCTATACAAGAGAATCCGGTGTACGTGAGCTTGAAAGATACATTGCTTCTCTTTGCAGAAAGGCTGCCAAGGCTATTGTTTCCGAGGAACAGAAAAAGGTCACATTCACCTCAAAAAATATCGAAGGCTACTTAGGTCCGAGAAAATATTTACAGGACGAGCATTCCAATGAAAATACCGTAGGTCTTGTAAACGGTCTTGCATGGACATCTGTGGGCGGTGTACTTATGCCTCTTGAAGTCATTCATCTTAAAGGAAAAGGACAGGTGGAAATTACCGGTTCACTGGGCGATGTAATGAAGGAAAGCGCAAAAATCGCTGTAAGCTACGTTCGAAGTATTGCTAAGCAGTATGGTATAAGCCCTGATTTTTACGAACAGCGTGATATACATATCCATGCTCCGGAGGGTGCTGTACCAAAGGACGGTCCTTCAGCAGGCGTCACAATGGTTACTGCAATTGTTTCAGCTCTGTCGGGCATTCCTGTAAGAAGTGATGTTGCTATGACCGGCGAAATCACACTCCACGGCAAAGTACTTCCAATAGGAGGACTTCGTGAAAAAGCAATGGCAGCTTACAGAAACGGCGTCAGAACAGTGATCATTCCTGAAAAGAATGTTCCCGACCTTCATGAGGTGGATGATGTTGTAAAGGAAAACATTGAATTTGTTCCGGCAGGAACACTTGATACAGTTCTGAAAACAGCTCTGGTGTACAAACCGGAATATGATGAAAACCAACAGGAGAAAAGCTCTGTGCTGATTCCTGCTGAAACAAAAAACACATCAAAGCCTTTGGCTTATGTATAAGGAGGCTTTATGAATTTTAATCTGGCATCATTTGAGGCATCTTATGGATTGTTTTCCCAGATACCCCCATGCACCGACATAGAAATTGCATTTGCCGGACGCTCCAACGTGGGAAAATCGACGCTTATAAACAAAATAATGAACCGCAAGGCTCTTGCACGTGTAAGCGCAGTTCCGGGGAAAACCGCTACAATAAACTTTTATAAGGTTGAACCGGTAAGAATCGTTGACCTTCCGGGATACGGATATGCCAAGGTGGCAAAAACAGAAAAGCACCGCTGGGCTGACCTTATTGAAGGATATCTGGATTCTGACAGAGATATAAGACTTATATTTCTGCTGATTGA
>JBJERG010000234.1:0-3710 GCA_051882155.1 Ruminococcus sp. | reverse complement strand
AAAAAGGAACGCACTGAACGTCTGAAAAGAATTTCCTCGGAAACAAGGACTGTCATTCTCTACGAAGCACCTCATAAGCTTGTAAGGACTCTTGCAGACCTGGCTGATACTCTCGGAGAGGACAGGCAGATATCCCTTTGCAGGGAGCTTACAAAGATACACGAGGAGGTTATCCGCACCACCATAGGAGAGGCTCAGAAGCTCTACGAAGAGAGAGAGCCGAGAGGTGAATATGTGCTTGTAATTGCAGGTGCAGATAATCCTGCCACAGAGGAAGAGAGTTTTACTCTGGAAGAGGCGGCAGCTCTTGCTCTGAAATATGCAGAGGAGGGCATGAAAAAGCGTGACGCCTGCAAAAGAGCCGCCCTTGAAACGGGTCTGAGAAGCAATGATATTTACAGTGCAATGCAAAGCTGACGCACAAAAAGGAGAAAAAGTTTATGCCGAGATTTTTCCTTGAAAAGGTTAATTCTGACGTTATACGCATAACAGGTGAGGACGCAAATCATATTGGCAGGTCGCTGCGTATGCGTGTGGGTGATGATCTGACGGTCTGTTCTGAAGGAAAGGATTATCATTGCCGAATAAGTGCAATAACCTCTGATGAGGTTGTACTGGAGGTATTATCCTCAGAGCTTTGCGCTGCTGAGCCTACGGTGAACATAACTCTTTATCAGGCTGTGCCGAAATCCGACAAGCTGAATACAATTATTCAGAAATCCGTTGAACTGGGTGCAGTGAAGATAGTTCCTGTAATTACAAAAAGGTGTGTGGCACGTCCGGACAAGAAGGATTTTGACAAAAAGCTTGCAAGGCTTCAGAAAATTGCGGAAGCTGCTGCAAAGCAGTCGGGACGGGGCATTATACCGGAGGTGACCTCTGTTATTACCTTTGAAAAGGCTGTGGAGGAGATGAAAAAGGCTGACAGGGCAATGCTTTTCTATGAAGAGGGCGGTGTGAGATTCAGTGATGTTCCGCTGGAAAATGCCCGTGATATTGCGGTTTTCATAGGCAGCGAGGGCGGTCTTGACCCGGAGGAAGCGGAATATGCAAAGAAGGCAGGCATATATAATGTATGGCTTGGAAACAGGATACTCAGATGCGAAACTGCGCCTGTGGCTGTAATATCGGTTCTTATGCACCTTACAGGAAATATGTGAGGGTTTAATGATTTTTTATATAAAACTGTGAAATAACACTTGTATTTTTGAAACATATGTGGTATAATAAATTTAACAGGAAAATCCGGTGCTGCGGAGCCGTGACTGTCAATAAAATTTCCGCAGAGAAAGAGGTATTATTATGAAGGCAAGTACAATTGTAGCAATTATTCTCGCAACCGGTGCTGTAGTTATCGGAACACTTATGATGCTGTCCAAGAGAAAGAAGAAGAGTTCTGCTGACAGCTGCTGTGATCTGGACGGTCTGGACTGCTGCTGCGGTGATGACGACGATCTGGATGATATCTGCGATGGAGCTTGTGACTGCGTAGATGATATCAAGGATGCAGTTGATGATGTTATTGATAATATTACAGACTGATTTAATTTAAAAAATAAAGGACTGCCGCAGACTTAAATGTTTATGCAGCAGTCTTTTTTTGTCTGTATTCAGGTTATATGATACAGAAAAAGGCTGACGTTTTAATGCGTCAGCCTTTATTGTTTATTCTGTTTCAGAAAAATTACTTTTTCTTTCTTCTGATGGTCATTGCGCCTGCTGCCAGAGCTGCTGCTGCTGTTGCGCTTACTACTATTGCAATAACTCCTGCATCTGCGGTCTGTGTTACTGTGCTTGTTGTGGTGTAATTAACCTTTCCGCCGCTGTTGTTGTTGCCGCTGTTGAATGTATTGCCGTTATATACAGTTGTAGTGGTAGTTGTTGTACTGCCGTCATCTGTACCTGTTGTGGAAGTTGTTGTACCGGCAGGTGTACCGCCAAGTCCGGAAACAGTAAATGTAAGTGAAAGCTTATCACCGATAGCTGCGCCGGTATCCGGCAGAGTTTCATAGATATCCTTAACAGGAGCCGGCTGCTTGAACATATTGAGAATATTCAGGCGGCAGCACTTTCCGTTATCGCCGAGACAGAATGCGTCATCTGAAGGTCCTGTATAGGTGATGATTGAGGTTGTACCGTCTTTTTTCACCAGTTCGATCTTGTCTACGGAAATTTTTACGGTGCAGTCCTTTATGGGATCGGTAGAGCCTGCCGGAGCGAATGAAGCTGCATTGATAGAAGTATCCAGCACCAGTGCTTCAATAGTTGTACTGCCCATTTTAAATGTGTAGGATGTAGTGTAGGTACCGTCGGCTGAAAATTCAACAGTATTCTCCTCATCCTTTTCCCACTGAACATCCTTGCCTGCCTGGATCGCCATTCTTGCTGTATACGGTGCTGTTTCAGAAGGGTCAAGTTCACCTGCTGCTGAAGCAGTTACTGATGCAAATGCAAATACTCCCGCTGAAGCAACGGCTGTTACGGCTGCAAAAATCTTTTTAATAATATTCATTATGTAAATTCCTCCTTGTACATAATCAAGGGCAATATCGCATAAAGACTGTGCGTAAGATGCGCAGTCAGATTTTTTGTCAGATGAAACAAAAAACGCAGCTGCTACTTTGTGTATCAGCGAGGCTTTTTGTGAAATATGGCGAAAAAGCTGCAAGCGGATTGCGTGCAGAGCCATAAGGCGTGCTTTGTGCGGTGTTGCATTAAGGCAGAGCTGTTTCTGCAGCGGCAGAAATAAAGCCGCGGTTTCTTCTTTAGAAAAATAATTTTCTGCATCTCTGTTCCGTTTGCCGTATTTAAAAAAATGTTTGAAAAAAATTATGTTATCTACTTGAACTTTTTGAGATTATATGATATACTAAGATTGTTTGCAATGTCCCGAGCTTCTTATTACACAGCAGTTTTCGGGTTTTTTTTGCAATATGCCTTAATTTAAGATGATATTAAGGATTTATCGCTAAAATTGAATTGTAAAACTTTTTTCTCACGGAAGGAGAAACTATCAGATGGATATCTTCTCAATTATCACGCTTCTGGGCGGACTTGCGTTTTTTCTGTATGGAATGAGGGTCATGTCCGACGGTCTGGAAAAATCAGCAAACGGAAAGCTTACATCAAATCTCAACAAGATCACCAAAAACCGCTTTGTAGCTATGATATTCGGCGCAGGCATGACTGTTGCTGTACAGTCCTCTTCGGCGGTTACTGTCATGCTGGTAGGTCTTGTAAACTCAGGACTTCTGGAATTCGGACAAACCATAGGCGTACTTATGGGCTCAAATATCGGTACTACTCTTACTGCATGGATCCTGAGCCTTGCAGGAATTGACAGTGACGTTATCTGGCTGAACCTTCTCAAGCCGAAGAATTTCGCTCCGCTTTTTGCTCTTTCCGGTATCGTTATGACAATGATAAGCAAAAAGGAAAAATTCAAGAGCCTTGGCAATGTCCTCATCGGCTTTGCAATACTCATGTTCGGTATGGAGCTTATGTCCGGCTCTATGGAACCGCTGGCTGATATGCCGGAATTCAAGAATATCCTTACAGCATTTTCAAATCCGTTCCTTGCGGTTATTATCGGTGCAGTTTTCACAGGAATTATCCAGAGCTCTGCCGCTTCTGTTGCTATATTGCAGGCTCTGTCCCTTTCAGGCGGTCTTACCTACGGCATGGCTATTCCCATCATCATGGGTCAGAAT
>JBJERG010000233.1:0-3728 GCA_051882155.1 Ruminococcus sp. | reverse complement strand
CTTTTCAGCCAGTTTCTGCGCATGGGTGTTGGTGCAAAGCCAATCATTGCAGGCTACGAAAGCCAGCTTATCGAATATGCAGCAGAACAACCGGACAACTACTCCAAAATCAAAGACAATGTTGTTATATTATACCCTACTCCTACTGTATGGTCAACACATATTTACATTGCTCTTGATGACGAAGGAAAAGCCGGAATCGAAGCCCTGTCAGATAACAGGATACAAGAGCTTGCATGGAAAAAGCACGGTTTCCGAACAGATAATTTTGATACTGCATCAGCAGGATTCCCGGGAGTACCGGAGCAGATTACCGCAGTCATTAATATGCCGGACTATGACACCATGAAAAAAATTATGGATAGTCTTAAATAAACAGGAGGATTTTTTATGTCAGAGATTAATTTAGCAATGCTCGCAAATGCAAAACCTCAGCCGGAAATTTCAGAGCAGAATGAGCTTCCGGCAGAAATTCCACAAACAGAATACACCCTGGAAGAACGAAAGCGTATTGACGAAATCAAAACATCTATTGATTTTATGGACACCCAGACAACAGTTCAATATGGTATAGGTGCACAGCGCCGCATGACAGAGTTTGCCGATTCCATTCTTGAGAATGTCCGTTCAAAGGACGGCGGTCAGGTGGGTGAACTGCTGTCAGACCTTGTCATTGAAATCAAAAGCCTGGACAGCAGTCAGTTTAACGACGAAGGTGTTTTCAGCAAAATTCCAATTTTAAAGAATGCTGCTCGTAATCTGAAAAAGATGAAGGAACGCTACTCCAAAGCAGAGGTACAGATTGACCGCATTGAAGCAGAACTGGAAAAGGCTCGCATGAATATGCTTCGGGATATCAGCGTTTTTGACATTATGTATCAGGAAAATCTGAACTGCTTTCGTGAACTGGAGCTTTACATTGCAGCAGGTAAAGAAAGAATTGCTGAGATCAGGGATGATACACTTCCAAAGCTTCGAGCTGAAGCAGAAGCAAGCGGCAGCCCTATGGACGCACAGCTTGTAAAGGATTTTGAAGATACAATTGACAGATTCGAAAAGAAGATCTATGATCTGGAACTGAGCCGCACCATTTCCATTCAGTCTGCCCCGCAGATAAAACTTATTCAGAACAATGATCGTATTCTTGTGGATAAGATCCAGACGGCAATACTGAATACCATTCCCATCTGGAAAAGCCAGTTCATAATTGCCATGGGGCTTTCTGATCAGCAAAAAGTTCTGCAAATGCAGCGTGAGGTCACAGATACCACAAATGCAATGCTGGTAAAGAATGCAGAGCTGTTAAAGAGTAATACTTTAGAAACTGCAAATGAAGCAAACCGTGGCATTGTGGATCTGGAAACACTGCAAACCGTCAATCAGAATCTCATCAGCACCATTGAAGAAACCATCAAGATCCAAAAAACAGGAAGAGAAAAAAGACGGGCGGCTGAAACGGAACTGGCACGTATAGAGGACGAGCTTAAACAAAAACTGCTCGAAATTCGTCAATAAAAAAGCAGTATATATGGACAGCTTAGAAAAGAGGTATCGTTATGAAATTGCGAACGCACTTTTTAATTGCGAAAATTGCATCCGAAAATTCAGGGTTTACATTCTGGGAACGTAGTGTATTTTGTGTTGGTTCTTTGATCCCTGATCTATCGCCGATGCAGTTTATACACCGTCATTTCTATGCAAAATCCGGAAAATATGTAGAAAAAAAGCTTAAACAAATATCAGGAAAGAATTCTTTGTTAGTTCTTATGGTATACGGTAAAATGGCACATTATGTCAGTGATTTTTGCTGTTCTGTGCATTCAGGCGGAGGAATCGGAGATATTCATGAACATATCCAATATGAACGTGCATTAAATTACTATGCTTTGGAAAATTACGAATTGCTGAAATCCGAATGCATGGAGCAAATAAAACAACAAAGCTTAAAGAATGTTTTGAACCAATATAATCACAGCATAAAATCCGATCTTCATAATGATCTGATTTTTGCTATAAAGGCGTGTGTTGAAGTATGTGAGATGACAAAATACACTTCTTACTCACAAAATTCTTGTGCCGGAATTCAATCATCAATTATTGAAGCAGCTGTTCATTATAGCTGCAGTGATTCCGGAGTCTGAATCAGAGATGTATACTTTCTCCTTTTGTCAATAAAAGCAGCGGCATTTATGCCGCTGCTTTCTTTCTTATTAGTTCGCAGACTGTATCAGGGACGATCACAAAACATCCGCCGTTCCAGACCAAAGTTTCATGTAGGGGTGTGTACAGTTTTATTTATTCAATATATCGTTCCATGTTGGATTCATGCCTGCAGCTGTCTGTGCGTAATATGTTAAAATGAATGCTGCATCGGAAATCGTGATCTTATTATCTCCGTCCAGATCAGCTGACTTGAGCTGATCTTCTGTATAATTAATTATATCCATTCCTGCGGCAGAATACGCATAGATTGCAAGAACCATTGCCGTATCTGAAATGTCTATGACGCCATCACCGTTAACATCACCTTTAGCTGCTGTTGGTTCTGTGGTAGTTGTTGTGGATTCTGTAGTAGTTGTTGTTATGTTGGTTGCAGTAGACCCTGCAGCAGTTGTCGTTTCACTTGTGGGATAAGTCTTAATTGTTGTTGTCATTTTGGTTACTGTTGTTGTGGTAATAGTCGGCTTGGTTGTTGTGGTGGTTGTGGTTGTGGTTGTGGTCGTACCTGTTGTAGCTGCGCCGTTTGAATTAAAGTGAATCGTTGCATTCAGGAGGGCATCGTTATTTCTCGATAGGTTATCGGTGCTGTTGTCAATGGAAATCTCATTCCACTGCTCTTCTGTTCCTTCATAATAGACATCAGTCAGGTTGGTGCAGCCGGAAAATGCCTGAGCATTTATCTTTTTGATACTGGTAGGAATCGTGATTTCAGTCAAGCCGGTACAGTCCAAAAATGCACATGATCGAATATTCAATATACCGTCGGGAATAGTAATGCTGGACAAGCTGGTGCAATTTGAAAACATACTGATATCAATATTATTCAAGCTGTCTGAAAGTGTGACACTTTTCAAATTAGTACATCCTTCAAAGATAGATCCACCAGTAAATATTACACTATTCGGAATAACGATATTGGTTAAGCTTGTGCAATTTGAAAATGCTGACTGACTAATAGTTCCTATATTGTCCGGAATCGTGATATCGGTCAGACTTGTGCATCCTCTAAATGTACAAAGCCTGATAATTTCTATACTTTCCGGGATAGTGATATCAGTCAGACTCGTGCAGTTCTCAAATAATGACCAGCCTATGTCGGTCACACTATCCGGAATTGCGATACTTGTCAGACTCGTACAGTCCTTAAATGCCGCATTATCGATATATGTTACACTATCTGGAATTGTCACGTCTGTAAGGCTGGTGCAGCCACGAAATGCAGATTCACCGATAATTGTTACACTGTCCGGTATGATGATACTGGTCAGACTTTTACAGCCATAAAATGCTTCTTCATCAATCTCAGTCATATTGCTTGGAATTCTTACAATATTGATATCGCTGCACTCTTCAAATGCTCTCGGAGCAATATTCGTCACACTATCCGGGATAACGACGTCACCACTGCAATTTTTACCATCAATCAAGATGCCGTTCACAATTACCAAATCATTTTCTTCACGCTTATTTTCAAGCCATTGAGTACCGCTGAATGCATTAACTCCAAT
>JBJERG010000232.1:0-3742 GCA_051882155.1 Ruminococcus sp. | reverse complement strand
AAGGTAAGGGTACTGTACTGTCAGATGGTGGGCAGAGGAACACGTCTTGCACCGGGAAAGGATCATCTCCTGCTGCTTGATTTCCTGTGGCATACGGAAAAGCATGACCTGTGCCGTCCTGCCTGCCTGATATGCGAGGACCAGGAGGTCATGGAGAAAATGACCCGGAATCTGGAGGCAAGCACCGGCGTTCCCATGGATATTGAAGAAGCTGAAAACAAGGCGTCAGCTGAAACGGTGGCAGACCGTGAAGCAAAGCTTGCAGAGCAACTTGAAACACTGAAAAAGCGCAAGTCAAAGCTTGTTGACCCTCTCCAGTATGAAATGAGCATATGCTCTGAGGAACTGTCCGGATACAAGCCTGCGTTCGGCTGGGAAACACAGCCCCCTACGGAAAGTCAGAAAAAAAGCCTTGAAAAGAAAGGCATTGACCCGGCACCTATAGAAAGTGCAGGAAAGGCAGAGCAGATACTCAGAGCACTTGCTCACCGTCAGCAGGAGGGACTTTCAACGCCTAAACAGATACGCTGCCTTGAAAAATACGGCTTTATGCACGTAGGCGGCTGGCAGTTTGAAGCTGCTAAAAATATGATAGACCGTATCGCTGCCAACGGCTGGAAGGTTCCGCACAGTGTGACGCCCGGGGAATACGTTCCTCAGAAAACGGAGGTAAATGCAAATGCAGATGAATGGATATTCTCAGTATGATAACAGCAATCTGCCGGAGCTGCTTGACTTCATAGACCCCGGCAGTCTTACCTATCAGGAGTGGATAAATATAGGCTTTGCACTTAAAGACGCAGGTTTCGACTGTACTGTCTGGGACGCATGGTCTGCCCGTGACGGAGCACGTTATCATGCCGGAGAGTGCGAAAAAAAGTGGCGTTCTTTCAGCGGCGGCAGTGAGCACCCTGTTACTGCCGGAACTCTTGTGCATATGGCGCTTGATGCCGGATATATGCCCCATGGAAGCAGCCGAAAAGAATCCCGTGTTCTTGACTGGAATGATGTCATAGGAGAGGATTTTGTTGTAACAAGTGCGGAATCTGCTCAGGAAATACCTGTACGGGAACCGGCTGAATGGAATCCTGTGCAGGAGATAAGCACATATCTCAGCACCCTTTTTGAATCAAGTGAAAATGTAGGATATGTGACAGAATGCTGGGAAAGCAAGGAGGGAAAATTTCTGCCTACCGCCGGAAGCTGCGACCGTACCGCAGGCAAACTTCTGGAGGAACTTGCAATATGCGAGGGCGATATCGGCGCAGTGTTCGGAGATTATAACCCTGAATGCGGCGCATGGATACGCTTCAATCCTCTTGACGGCAAGGGCGTGAAAAACGAGAATGTCACCGACTTCCGCTATGCTCTGGTAGAATCAGACAAGCTGCCTATAGAGCAGCAGAACGGCATTCTCCATGAGCTTAGGCTTCCAATAGCATGCCTTGTATACTCAGGCGGAAAATCACTTCACGCCATTGTCAGAGTAGAAGCAGGCAGCTACAGCGAATACCGTCAGCGTGTGGATTTCCTGTACAGCGTCTGCGACAAAAACGGTCTGAAAACAGACCGCCAGAACCGCAATCCGTCAAGGCTGTCCAGAATGCCGGGTGTTATGCGAAAGGGCAGGAAGCAGTATATTATTGAAACTAACATAGGCTGCGGTTCATGGGCAGAATGGAAGGACTACATAGACAGCGTTACCGACGACCTGCCGGAATTTGAAAGCATGGCTGACGCATGGGAGAATATGCCCGAGCTTTCACCTCCTCTCATTGAGGGTGTACTAAGACAGGGTCACAAAATGCTTATTGCAGGACCGTCAAAAGCTGGAAAATCATATGCACTCATTGAAATGTCCATAGCCATTGCCGAGGGCAGAAGGTGGCTTGGCTGGCAGTGTGCAAAGGGACGTGTATTGTATGTCAATCTGGAGCTTGACAGAGCGTCCTGTCTGCACCGTTTTAAGGACGTTTACAAGGCACTGGATATTCCGCCTGTACATCTCGGAAGTATTGATATATGGAATCTGAGAGGCGTTACAGAGCCTATGGACAAGCTTGCGCCGAAGCTCATCCGGAGGGCGAAGAAGCGCAGCTACATTGCAGTTATCATAGACCCTATCTACAAGGTCATCACAGGTGATGAAAACAGTGCTGACCAGATGGCGCATTTCTGCAATCAGTTTGACAAGGTATGCACACAGCTTGGCTGTGCGGTAATATACTGTCATCATCACAGCAAGGGCGCACAGGGCGGCAAGCGCAGCATGGACAGAGCCTCCGGAAGCGGTGTATTTGCCCGTGACCCTGATGCACTGATAGATATGACAGAGCTTAACCTTACAGACGCCATACTGAAACAGGAACAGGACAAGGCGGCTTGTATGGTCTGCACAGAGGAACTCAGACAGTATGCGCCCCAGGTGCTGGCAGACGCTTCACCGGACGACCTGCTGAGCCGCAGAGCCGTTTTACAGCTTTGCAGGGATAATTTGTCACGTGAGCAGTACGACCTCTTACAGCGGAAGCTGGAGCGTTCTGACGCAGGTATATTGCAGGTCACGGCATGGCGAATGGAAGGCACACTGAGAGAGTTCCCGAAATTTGCTCCAAAGAATCTGTGGTTCAGATATCCTGTTCATGTGCCTGATGATGTTGGCATTCTGAAGGATTTGCAGACGGACATTGAGCTTGCACCTTATCAGAGAGGCAACAAAAAACGAGGTCAGAAAACAAAAGAAACCTACGCTGCACAGAAAGCGGATAAGAAAGCTGCATTTGAAAATGCTTTTGACGCCTGCAATATAGACGGCACAGTTACCGTGCAGGATATGTCGGAGTACTTGGGTGTATCGTATAACACAATTAAAAATCGTGTGAAAGACAATGCAGACTTTAAAATAGAAAACGGCAATATTTATCGTTCAAGGTAAAGTGTCAAAAATGGTGTCAAACAGTGTATATAAATATACTGTTTTATATTGGCACGTCAATGGGTAAAAGTAAAAAGAGTGCGATAGCACGGCACTCTTTTAACACTTTTCCCTTTTCATTGACAAAAGCAGTTGTCTGAAGGAGATTAAAATGACGCAGGGAAATTTTGAAAAATGTCACAGAGTGGCAGCCGTTATAGATAAGTTTGATGATCTGCTGAATATGATCCGTTCTTTGAAGAAAGACGAGATTCAGCTTCTGATACGGTCTTTGGAAAAATCTTTGGAGGAGTGTGAAAATAAATGACTGAATTTTTCATGCCAATGATACCGCCCACAAGCACACATCAGCAGCAGGGACATACGGTAGACAAGCATGGCAATCACCGGTTCTATCAGCGTAACAACGGCGAAGCTGAGGCAAAGCTCACAGCATATCTTATCAAACATATACCCTCTGAGCCTTATACCGGTCCCATCAGAGTAGTGATGAAATGGTGCTATCCGCTGAAAGGAAAACATTTTGACGGTGAGCCATACACCAGCAAGCCTGATGTTGATAACATCTGCAAAGCACCGTATGACATTATGTCAAGACTTGGATTCTGGAAAGATGATAAGCAGATCTATAGTGCGGTTACAGAGCAGTTCTGGGCGAAGATCCCGGGGATTTATGTGAGAATTGAGGAGGAAAATGAAAATGCGTGAGATATTATTCAGAGGGCAAACACGCCGTAAAGGTGAAAAAGTTCGTTTGGACGGAACACCGATTGACAGCAACTGGGTATATGGCGGAGTTGCACAACT
>JBJERG010000231.1:0-3764 GCA_051882155.1 Ruminococcus sp. | reverse complement strand
AAAGGCATAATAAAAACGCTGCCGTATTGCTGAAATGCGGCAGCTGTATTTTTATATATAATCATCATGAATTATAAAGCAAACCGCCGCATAAATCTATGCGGCGGTTACTGTTATGTTATTAACTTACTTATCTGCCTTAAATACTGCTCTTACAAAATTGTAAAGATGTGCATGAATGCTGTTATCGCCGTGATATCCGCCGTTTACATAATGCCAGATATGAGGAACATTGTTTGCTGTGAAATTGTTGTGATAAGTTTCAGGATTGGAGTATACAACAGTATCATTGCTTCCTGCTGTTATAAACAGAAGTGAAGGAGCAACTTCCTCAGAATCCCACTTGAATGCACCAGTTACGCCGGGAGCCGGACAAATCGCACCAACATAGCCAAAGAGATCGGGACGCTGCATTCCGATAAGCAGTGACTCTCTGCCGCCCATGGAGAAGCCTGTTATAGCAGTATTTTCTCTGCCGGTTTTTACGCTGTATGTGCTTTCAATATGAGGCATAAGATCCTTTGTAAGGTCGTTTATGAAGTTATCATAAGCTGCATTGTTTGCATCATCCATAGCGGAGCATGAATCCTGTGTTGCACTTGAATAAATATACGGGAATACTACGATCATATCTTCCGCAGCACCTTCTGCAATAGCATTTCCAACAATCTGCTTTGTGTACATAGTGCCATTGCCTGTCAGTATCATTCTGTCCTGATTTTCCCAATATCCGTGCATTACATAGAGAACAGGGTATTTTTTGCTTGTGGAGTAATTTGCTGGGAGAAGAATATTGTAAGGTTTATTGCGGTTGCAGGTAGTTGAATAATACTGACCGGATTGTACAGTACCGTATGTTACACCTGCTTTTTCCGTCTTGGAATCTGCTGTTTCAAATTCTGTAACACCTGCCTGAACTATCGGAGTATATTCAGACATTGTCTTCATTTTGCTTACAGGTTTTTCAGCAACTGTGAACTTGTCGATAAGACCAACTACATACTTATGAAGCTGGACTGCGTCTGCAATAGTTACATCATCGCTCTGGTCAACGTCAGCTGCCAGTGCATAAACACTGCTTGTAAAGCCGCTCTTCAGACCATTCTTCATTTCACAAACGTCAAATATATTAATCCTTCCGTCGCAGTTTAGATCACCAATAGTAAACGTGATCTCAGCAGGTCCTTCAATATAAGTACCTGCAACAGCGCCGATTGCTTCATCAATGTAGAAGTTGTTTGTACCGTTCTTTGTTTCGATATAAAGCTGCATATCTGTTGCATCTTCAGGAATCTTGTAATTGGTATTTGCAAGCTGTACCCAGCTGCCCTTTACTGCAGTTGCTTCAGCAATACTGTCATAATGAGTTTCGCCGTCCGAACCTGTATACTGAAGCTTCATATAGAATGTTTCTGTAGCGTCACCGTCAAAATACATTACATCTGCACTGAAGCTGAATTCATTGCCCGGAACAAAAGCTGCTGCATTAAGAGCCTTTGTACCGCCGTTCCATGTTGCTGTTCTGCTCTTTACAAGCAGGGATTCAGCATCCTTATAAGCTGTGCGTCCGCTGAGTGTTACTTCTGCTGCACCTCTGCCGTTCCAGTCAAATGTATCTCCTTCAAATGTATCATGGAAGAAATAACCATTTTCATCAGGTGTAGGAGTAACAGGTGTCTGGGGGTCATCACTGCCGGGTGTAGGATCCATGCCGGATACAGTTACAACGAATGTGGAAACGCTTTCAGCAGGAAGCTGTGCAAAGAAGCTGTTGTCTGTAGCTTCAAGACTTGCAGTCTTTGCAAGGTTTTCGTTTGCTGATGTTCTGTAGCGGTCAACATTTGTAATTTTTTCACCGCTGCCAATGCTGAAATTCTGTGCATAACCGGTTGTGCTCTTATTAACTGCAACAATAACTATCTTATCATCTTCGCCCTTATATGCTGAAATGTATACATCATCAGCAGGCTGCTCTGTCGCATCAATTCTTACATAGCCAGGACGAACATACTTGGAGTACTGTGCCATGCAGTATCCACGCTTACTGATGTTTCCGTCCTCCGTCATCAAGCCATAGCTTCTGCGGATATACCACCATGTGTAAGCACTCATGTTACCTACAACCAGACCGTTGTGAATATTCTCTGAAACCTGTAACGCCTCCGGATAACGGTTTGCGGAATCAGCATCACTGTTAGGAACATAAACCTCCGTCATCCAGATTTCCTTGCCGCAGTTTTCAAGTTCCGGATAATCCATCCATGCTCTTTGTGTGCCATAAAAATGAGTACCAAACAAGTCACAGTTTTCCATTGCCTTGCTGTTATTCATAATCTTTTGATAAAACTTCTTTCCGCCGTCAGGTACCCAGGAAGCTGTCAGCGGAGCATATTGGAAGGATTCAGGTGACATAAGTCTTGTGCTTGTTATCTGATCACCGTAGTTTGCAATAAAATCGGTGGTTTCATCTGTTGACCAGTAGGTCCATTCTGACGCATAGTCAGGTTCATTCTGTACAGAAATTGAATAAAGGTCAACGCCGTTATTCTTCATATAAGTGCCGAAATCATTCAGATGCTTTGCATAAGCTGCATAATTTGATTTTGGAAGGTGAAGTTTACCGTTGCTGCCGCCGGATTCAGCAAGATTTGACGGCGGTTCCCATGGAGATGCGAATACATATGCCCCCATTTTGGAAGCATACTGTGCTGTCGGAAGTGCCTTGTTCCACTGAGAACTATCGGGGTTTACAAACACACGAAGAACAGTAAGACCAAGTTCATTGTCGCCGTTTCCGAAGGCAGTTTTCCTCTGTGCCTCGGTCATATCCTGTCCTGTCCACTCGGGATGATTAATACCACCGAAGCCTCTTATTGTCTGATACTGCTTTGCTGTACTGATAACGCAGGTATCAGCAGCTGAAACTGATACACTCTGGCTGATCATTGGAATAGCTGATGCAGCAATTGTTGCAGCAGCCGTAAGAGCAGCCATAATTTTTTTCATAAATTTGCTCATGTAAATTCTCCTTTGTATGTTTTTTTGCAAAACAGCCACACCTTAAAAAAGCATGGCTGTTTTGCATATTTGAGGTTTTATAAATGGGAAGTTATTTATAATGAACGAAAAATATTTTTTTCGTTTACTATAGTTAAGCAATGCTCCACCAGTCGAAAACAATCTCATCACTGAATACAAATGTGAGGTCCTGTGTTCCGCTTACATTGTCAAGCGGAAATGTGACTTCGGACATACTGCCGCCGCCTGGAATTTCAACATAACCAATTGCTGTACCCTTTGCACCGCCTGTGCAAATCTTAATTACAGAGTCGTTCTTTGCAGATGCTCTCACTGTGATAGATGACGCACCCTTATTGAAGTTTACACCGGTGACTCTTGTCCAGTCGCCCTTTTTGCCTGTAACAGTTGTATCGCTAAGACCATTTACACTAATGCCCTTGGACTGATTCTGCATGGTTTCTGCTTGAACCTTTGTATAAGGATTCAGTGTTTCGATCTGTGTAACACCCTTCATTGAACCAGTTGCGGTAACCTTGCCGTCACTTGATACTGTCGCTTCATCAATGTGAGGAGAACGGTAGTTAAATCCGCTGCCGTTGTTTACGCCCATTTTTCTCTCGACATTACGGCTATGATAAAGTACATAGGTTTTACCCTTGAATTCTACCAGTGAGTGATGATTATTTCCACCGCCGTCAAGCTGATATGATGCAGGATTCTTAAGCATGATTCCCTGATAAGAT
>JBJERG010000230.1:0-3768 GCA_051882155.1 Ruminococcus sp. | reverse complement strand
CTGTATGTATTTACTGTAAATGTTGTGTCTGTGATATCAACGACTGAGTATGTAGGGATATCTTCCTGCCATCTGCCGGCTACATAAGACTGTTTTCTTGATGCCATATCATAATATTTACTTCCTGAAGCAGAACCTGCAGTCAGGTAAAGAACGCCCTCAGGATTAACAGCGGTTTCTGTGCCAGTGCTTTCAACAGCATATTCATCATTTACAGCATTAAGGTAGTCAAGGTAAGCTTTCTGTTTTTCATCAGAAGTATCGTCACTAATCATTTTGTAAGCCGTATATACAGGTCCGCTTATTTCCTCATCTGTGTCAATGTCATACTCAAACATTTCAGCAAATTCGTCTTCATTTCCATCGTAATAGGTGGAGGTCTTGTGTCCGCCGCTTAACATATAAGATCTTGAATAGGCGTGATCATGTCCTGAAAAAACTGCATCAATATCGTTTTCTTCAAAGCAGGGGATAAGTTCATATCTAAGGTTTGTAATTTCAGGTTCATTAGAATGTTCGCCGGAACCATATATATCCTGATGAAGCGTTACAAATCTCCATGCTGCATCAGGATTTGCTGCAACGGCTTCTTCAATAAACTGCTTATGCTCTTCATTGCTGGTATCCTGAGTGTTTAGCATAATAAAAAGTGAATTGCCGTATGTGAACCAATAGTCACCGCCAATGATTCCGTTTGAACCCAGTTCGCTGTTATTAGGTGTATTAAAGTGGTATGTATAATTTGCCATAGTGGAATCATGATTTCCGGGAGTGGGTGCAAAGGGAAGTGATCTGAGTACGTCAGAACTAAGAAAGCCTGCGTATTCTATTTCCGAAAATGTATTGTCAGAAGCAATTGCCGGAGCATCTTTTTTACGTGACTGAATCTGATCTCCTCCTGAAAGAATAAAACCTGCATCAGATGATTTTTCAAGTGCTCTTGAAAGTGTATAATTCCAGTTAAATGAATCATTTTTCACGGCTTCAGACTGAATATTGTAGAATTTTTCAAGTGCTTCCTCAGAATCAGCTTTGCTTCCCTTCATGCTGTTTGAAGAACCGATCTGGGGATCACCTACAAAAATAAAGCTGAACCCTTTTGTTGTATCCTTAACGTCAAAGCTGTAAACTTCACCGTCGTCAGCTCTGTAGTAATAAGTTCCTGCGGAAAGACCGCTTACATCAGCTTTGCATGCATAGTACTGAACATCACCTTTTTTTATGCTTTCATCAGCAGTACCAGTGATTATTTCAGAAAAAACAGGATTACTCATATCCTTGTTTTTGCTGACTTCAAATTTTACATTTTCCTTCTGCGAGTACCATGCAAAGTTCATCTCATTTTCGCATTTTCCGGGAGTGATTGAAATATATTCCCAGTTTTCTTTTGTTGTGTCCCAGTCTGCCTTCCATTTTTCCCAGTTTTCTGAATTGTTATTTGCAGCAGCAAAAGCTTCTGCATCGGTTGCACCATCGCTTGGGATAACTGCTTCAGCAGTTATAGATGAATTTGCTGCAAAAGCAACTGCTGCAAAAATTGCAATAGCTTTCAGATAGGAATTTTTTTTCATGATAATTACCTCCGGATCCATTTTGAATCTGTATCTTCATAGGATTAATATGTTTTTTATACAGATTCATTCGTTATTGTACTTAAATCTTTTCTTTGTACGCGTCTTATTATATCATGTTCATGTATTCAGATCTATCTTATCAGGGTAAAGTATATGTAAAAATCATGTTTGAAGCCAGACTTTTTTTCTAAAAAATGTCACGTTCTGTTAAATCTCGATTTTTCATTTTTATGGCTTTTTTACTTTTCCTATCATAATTTGTTATTTTACCAATAGCAGCGTTCCCGCAGTCATCATAACAAGTCCAATCATGGATTGTTTCGTCAGCTTTTCTTTCAGCACAAAGTAAGAAAAAGCAATCGTTACCAGAATACTCAGCTTATCAATCGGCACAACTACACTTGCCTGACCGTCCTGCAAAGCCTTATAATAACACAGCCATGATAGTCCAGTGGTAAGTCCGGAAAGGCAGATAAACAGCATATTTCGTTTACTGATAGCTTTGATTTCACTTTGTTTACCTGTTACGAAAACCATGAGCCATGCCATAATCAGCACAACAATTGTCCTTATGGCAGTACCAAGATTAGAATCAATTTCGCTTATTCCGACTTTCCCGAGAATTGATGTCAGACTTGCAAATACTGCTGACAGCACAGCGTACCATAACCAGCCCCAGCCTTTTGTTTCATTATCAGACTGCTTTTTCGTTATCATAAGATAAGTGCCTATACCAATCAGGAGCATACAAATAACTTTGACTGCACTGAGTTTTTCCCCAAGAACAAGAAAAGAAAGCAGCATCGTCAGTATCGTACTTGACTTGTCAATAGGCGCAACCTTGTTTACATCACCTATCTGCAAAGCCTTAAAATAACAAAGCCAGCTGCCTCCGGTTGCAAGTCCTGACAATATCAGAAACAGCAGAGTTTTTCCCGGAATGCTGTCAATATCCTTGTAAGCTCCGGTGAGCCAGACCATCAGCCAGGAAAAAATCAGAACTATAATCGTTCGGATAGCCGTGGCAACTGTGGAATCTGTATTTTTGATTCCAATTTTCGCAAGCACGGAAGTAACTCCGGCAAAAAGAGCTGAACAAAATGCAAATGTAATCCACATAGTACATCACCTACGATCTGAATCGGTATCCCACACCCCATTCTTGTGGGTTTTTAGAGGTGCCCTTATGTTCTGCTGTGTGTGGTGAGTGCAGTGCGGGTGCATAGGTGTGTGCAGAGAATATCACGGAATTTCGGTGTATTTCGGCGATTGACGGTACTGACGGTACATATAGGGCTATATATTAATTTTATTATGCAGACAAGGGAATTTGTAACATCTTAGTGAACTTTCTGTAAATATTTATAAAACTTGAATAAAATGCTTCAAGTTTTCTGCTTTTCTGCCTATAAGTGAAAGGCTGTTTTAAAACTGTCTGACAGGAAACACATTTCGCAAAAAAAGAAAGGCAGGTTTTTTATGAATAAAGAACAGGAACAGGAAATTTTCAGTGCTTACAGGGAGTGGATCGATAACGGTGACTGCCGGGAGATAATGCAGTATGGCAGGGAACTTCTGTGCCGTGAGATACCCAGAATATGCAGTGCGGCTCTCCTCAGCGGCAATATTGATTCAGCCATAAACCTTGTAACAGGAATTGCATCACGGAAAGACGAACTCACAGACGAAAACTGGGCGGTGCTTTGCGATACAAGAGAACGCCTCCGAACCATTGCAGACAAGGGCGGGTGGCTGCCTGTTTCCGTGAGATGCAGTACAAACAAGATTTCACCGGCATTCCCGAAGGGTGCATTTCCTCCGGAGATAGAATCCTATCTTGAAAGCATAAGCACAAGTGTACAGGTTCCAAGAGAGATGCCCTTTGCGGCGGCACTTGCGGCATTTGCCCTTTGTCTGCAGGGAAAGTATAAGGCTGAATATCCGGATTTTACGGAGCATACAGAGCATCTGTGCCTTTATGTGGGAATAGTGGCAGACCCCAGTGAACGCAAAAGTCCTGTGTATAAGGCTGTCATAAACCGTCCCTTCTACAAATGGGCAGAGGAGGCTATGGACAGATACAAGGCAGACCTTGCGGAATACAAGGCGAACCGTGCCCTTACCCAAAAGCAGATAGACATTCTGGAGAAAGGCGTAAAGGGTGATGTGCCAGCGGAAAAACGTGACGAACTTG
>JBJERG010000229.1:0-3798 GCA_051882155.1 Ruminococcus sp. | reverse complement strand
GGAATAAAGATGACTGATGATGACGACGCTGTTATTTACTTCTCTTCCGGTACAACAGGATTCCCGAAAGCTATTCTCCACACTCATCAGAGTCTTATGCACGCAGCCAAAACCGAACAGAATCACCATAAGCAGACGAAGGACGATGTTTTCCTGTGCATTCCTCCCCTTTACCATACAGGCGCAAAAATGCACTGGTTCGGTTCCTTTCTTGTGGGCGGAAAGGCTGTTCTGCTTAAGGGCGTTAAGCCTGAATGGATAATGAAAGTCATTTCCGAAGAAGCATGCAGCATTGTATGGCTTCTTGTGCCGTGGGCGCAGGATATTCTGGACGCTATCGACAGAGGCGACATAAAGCTGGAGGACTACCACCTTGACCAGTGGAGATTAATGCACATAGGCGCACAGCCTGTACCGCCAAGCCTTATTGAACGCTGGCTGAAGGTTTTCCCGAACCATGACTATGACACAAACTACGGTCTGAGCGAATCCATAGGTCCAGGCTGTGTTCACCTGGGAATGGGCAATATACATAAGGTAGGCGCAATTGGAAAGGCAGGCTACGGATGGGAAGTCAAGATTGTAAATCCCGACCACAGCACCGTTGAACGTGGTGAAGTGGGTGAACTGGCTGTAAAGGGTCCCGGCGTTATGAAGTGCTATTACCATGACGAAAAGGCTACTGCCGAGGTTCTTGAAGAGGGCTGGCTGTTCACAGGTGACATGGCACAGGAAGACGAGGACGGTTTCATCTATCTTGTTGACCGCAAAAAGGACGTTATCATCTCAGGCGGCGAAAATATTTATCCCGTACAGATCGAGGATTTCCTCCGTACACATAACGCTGTAAAGGACGTTGCCGTTATCGGCATACCCGACACAAGACTCGGCGAAGTGACTGCCGCTGTTATTGAGTTCAAGGAGGGCATGAGTGCAACGGAAGAGGAGATAAATAACTTCTGCTTGTCGCTGCCAAGGTATAAGCGTCCCAGAAAGATTATTTTTGCAGAGATTCCCAGAAATCCCACGGGCAAAATTGAAAAGCCGAAGCTACGCAAGATGTACAGTGTAGACAAGCTTGTGGCACAGGAAACAGGAGTTAAGTAAGAAAGGATACTATTATAATGAAGAAGTTAATGCTCGGCAACGCAGCTGTTGCCAGAGGTGCTTATGAGGCAGGGGTAAGAGTAGTTTCCTCATACCCGGGAACTCCCAGCACTGAAATTACAGAAAATATTGTACAGTATGAAGAAATATACGCTGAATGGGCGCCCAATGAAAAAGTTGCCGCAGAGGTTGCAATAGGCGCATCAATCGGCGGTGCAAGGGCAATGTCCTGCATGAAGCACGTGGGTCTGAACGTTATGGCTGACCCGGTATTTACAGCAAGCTACACAGGCGTAAACGGCGGCCTTGTATTCTGCGTGGCAGATGACCAGGGAATGCATTCCTCACAGAATGAACAGGATTCACGCCACTACGCAGCAGCTTCAAAGATACCCATGCTGGAACCCTCTGATTCAGCAGAATGCAAGGAATTCACAAAGCTTTGCTATGAACTCAGCGAAGAATACGACTGTCCTATGTTCCTGCGTCTTTCCACAAGAGTTTCACATTCACAGAGCATTGTTGAACTGGAAGACAGAAAAAACGATGAACTCAAGGACTATAACAAAGACGCTGCCAAATACGTTATGATGCCCGGCAATGCCATTAAGCGCCACGTGTTCGTTGAAGAACGTCTTCGCAGAATGGAGGAATACGCTGAAACCGCTGATATAAATAAAATAGAGGAAAACGGCAGCAGCATAGGCATTATTTCCGCAGGTATAGCTTATCTTTATGCAAAGGAGGCTCTTGGCAATAATGCAGATTATCTGAAACTTGGTATGGTTTACCCTCTGCCTAAGAAGCTTATCACAGACTTTGCCGCAAAGCATGACAAGGTATATGTTATCGAAGAACTTGACCCGATACTGGAAAATCACTGTAAGGCTCTGGGAATTGAGGTTATCGGCAAGGATGTATTCACACTTTTAGGCGAATATACTCCCAGAATGATTGCGAAGGCTGTTTTAGGCGAAGAGGTTGGCGAGGTAACAGAACTTACTGAGCAGATCCCTGTACGTCCTCCTGTAATGTGCGCAGGCTGTCCTCACAGAGGTACATTCTACGTACTGAAAAAGCTTGGTCTGAATGTCTGTGGTGACATTGGCTGCTATACCCTCGGTGCAGTTGCTCCTCTTTCAAGCATTGATACAACTATCTGTATGGGTGCCTCTGTAAGTGCGGCTCTTGGTATGGCTAAGGCAAGAGGTGACGAATTTGCAAAGAAGACTGTATCTGTTATCGGTGATTCCACATTTATCCATTCCGGTATAACAGGTCTTATTGACATTGTATATAATAAAGGTATAAATACTGTAATTATCCTTGATAACTCTATTACAGGCATGACAGGTCATCAGGACAATCCTACAACTGGCTATACTATCAGAGGAGAAGAAACAAAGCAGGTAAATCTCATCACACTCTGCAAGGCTGTAGGCGTAGAAAGCGTTGTTGTGGCAGACCCCTTTGACCTCAAGGAATTTGAGAGAGTTGTAAAGGAAGAAACCGCTAAGGACGAGCCTTCTGTAATTATTGCTCAAAGACCATGCGCTCTCCTCAAAACTGTAAAATACACAGGTCACTGCAAGATAAGCGAAAACTGCAAGAACTGCAAACTCTGCATGAAGCTTGGGTGTCCTGCAATTTCCATAAAGGACGGTAAGCCCTTCATAGATGAAACTCAGTGCAACGGCTGCGGACTCTGCACAGGCGTATGTCCTTTTGGCTGCATTACAAAGGAGGACTGAAAAAATGAGTGTTAAGAACATTATGATAGTAGGTGTAGGCGGACAGGGAACTCTCCTTGCAAGCCGTATCCTTGGAAATGCTGTTATCAGCGCAGGTCTGGACGTTAAGGTTTCTGAAGTCCACGGAATGAGTCAGCGTGGAGGAAGCGTTGTTACATATGTAAAGTACGGTGAAAAGGTTCAGTCGCCTATCGTTGACAAGGGCTGTGCGGATATTATTCTTGCATTTGAGGAGCTGGAAGCTTACCGTGCTCTGCCTTACCTCAAAAAGGGCGGCAGAATGATAGTCAACACACAGCAGATAAATCCCATGCCTGTAATCACAGGTGCCATGGATTATCCTGAAAACATTTGCGAAAAGCTTGCTAAGGTCTGCGACCTCACAACAGTTGACGCAGCTGCACTTGCGTCAGAGGCGGGCAGCATAAAGGCTGTAAACGTTGTGCTCATCGGCGTTATGGCGACGTCTACTGATATTTCATATGATGAATGGATAGAAACTATCCGCAGTACTGTTCCTCCAAAGTTCGCCGATCTGAATGTAAAAGCATTTGAACTTGGATACAATCTGAATAAGTAACAGAAGAATATTTCCGCAGGTTTTTGTGAAAAACAGAATGCCTGCGGATTTTTTGGATTTTTTTGAAAAAACACTTGACAAAGAGTTTTTTGTATGATATAATAATTGAGTTGAATATTGATGCGAGTGTGCTGGAATAGGCAGACAGGCTAGCTTGAGGTGCTAGTGTTGGAAACGACGTGTGGGTTCAAGTCCCGTCACTCGCACCATTTCTTTTTGCCCTTCTGAAAAGAAGGGCATTAAAGAATTTTACACTCAATATTCATGGACAGATGGCTGAGCTGGTCTAAGGCGCACGACTGGAACTCGTGTATACGTTAATAGCGTATCGAGGGTTCGAATCCCTCTCTGTCCGCCAGA
>JBJERG010000228.1:0-3799 GCA_051882155.1 Ruminococcus sp. | reverse complement strand
TATTTTACAGGACTGCCTTCATAAAAGATGATTTCACCTGCCTTGCAGCGTTTTGTTTTTCCGTCAAGGAATTCTGTAACAGTATGTATTTCATCTGTGCAGAGTCCTTCAAAAAGAGAAATATTTTTAAGTTTTTTATAATCGTAATTTTTCATATCAGCACCTCAAATGTTGTAAATACAACATACAATCTGGTTATATTATAGTATAATTTTCTCATAAAGTCAAGTAACAAGTAAGAACGGAGGATATTAATGACTATTACAAATGACATTTTCTACATCGGAGCAAATGACCATAAGAGCGATCTTTTTGAGGGACAGTATATTATACCGAATGGTATGGCGTATAACTCATATGTTATATCAGACGATAAAATTGCTGTTATGGATACTGTTGACAAGAATTTCAGGGAAGAGTGGCTTGCAAATCTTTCAGAGGCTCTTAACGGCAGAAAACCTGATTATCTTGTTGTACACCATATGGAGCCTGATCATTCTGCCAATATTGCGGCGTTTATGGAACTTTATCCGGAGGCTGTAATTGTTGCGTCTGCAAAGGCGTTTACAATGATGAAGAATTTCTTTGGCACTGATTTTGAAGACAGAAGAATGGTTGTGGGTGAGGGTGACACTCTTGAACTGGGAAAGCATACTCTTACCTTTATGACAGCACCAATGGTACACTGGCCTGAGGTTGTCGTATCCTACGACAGTGCTGAAAAGGTCCTGTTTTCAGCGGATGCCTTTGGAAAATTCGGCGCACTGGACGCAGATGAAGACTGGGCGTGTGAAGCAAGAAGATATTATTTCGGAATTGTGGGAAAATACGGTATGCAGGCTCAGATACTTCTTAAAAAGGCTGCCGCTCTTGATATAAGTATTATCTGTCCGCTGCACGGACCTGTTCTGAAGGAGAACCTTGAGTATTATATCGGACTTTATAATACGTGGTCTTCATATTCTCCTGAGAGTGAAGGTGTTGCCATAGCATATACTTCAGTTTACGGGCATACTAAGGAGGCGGCAGAGCTTCTTGCGGAAAAGCTTACTGAAAAGGGATGTCCTAAGGTTGCGGTTTCTGATCTTGCACGATGTGATATGGCAGAAGCTGTGGAAGACGCATTCAGATACAATAAGCTTGTACTGGCAACAACAACATATAACGGCGATATTTTCCCGTTTATGAAGGAGTTTATAAATCATCTTACAGAGAGTAATTTCCAGAACCGTACAGTTGCATTTATAGAAAACGGCAGCTGGGCACCGACAGCAGCCAAGGTTATGGGTAAGATGCTTGAAAACTCAAAAAATCTGACATTTGCAGAGAATAATGTTAAAATTATGTCAGCTTTAAGCGATGAAAACCGCAGTCAGATAGAAGCACTTGCAGCAGAACTTGCCGGTAATCAATAATTTTATAAATTATATTTATCTCAGGCAGTAAAAATTCTGATTTTATAAAAGAGGAGCATCAGTATGTGTACAGCAGCAACATATAAAACTAAGGACTTTTATTTTGGACGAACTCTTGATTATGAGTTTTCTTATGGCGAAAAAATAACTGTAACTCCACGTAATTTCATTCTCAGTTTTCGACATATGGGCAATATTGAAAGTCACTATGCAATGATAGGTATGGCACATATCGCTGATAATTATCCTTTATATTATGATGCAGTAAATGAAAAGGGACTTGCTATGGCAGGACTCAATTTTGTGGGCAATGCCTGTTACAGTGAAGTTATCCCTGGCAAGGAGGATATTGCCCAGTTTGAGTTTATTTTGTGGATTCTGTGCCAGTGTCAGACTGTGCAGGATGCAAAAAAACTTATTGGGAGAATGGCTCTTGTCAATACTCAGTTCAATGAGAATCTTCCTTCTGCACAGCTTCACTGGATAATTGCCGACAGGAATGAGGCTATAACAGTTGAGTCTGTCAGAGAAGGCATAAAAATCTATGACAATCCTGCGGGAGTGCTTACAAATAATCCGCCCTTTCCGGAGCAGATGATGAATCTTAATAATTATATGAATCTGTCTTCTAAAACACCTGAGAATCATTTTTCTGATAAAATTTCTCTCCATGCCTACAGCAGAGGTATGGGTGCACTGGGGCTTCCGGGAGATCTGTCTTCTCAGTCACGATTTGTAAGGGCTGCTTTTGTAAGAATGAACTCAGTATCCGGTGATTCGGAAAATGAAAGTGTAAGCCAGTTTTTTCATATTCTTGGTTCAGTTGATCAGCAGAGAGGATGCTGCGAGGTAAAGGACGGCGAGTATGAGATTACTATATATACATCATGCTGCAATGCAGACAAGGGTATATATTACTACACAACCTATAACAATCATCAGATAACGGCTGTTGATATGAAGCTTGAAAATTTAGATGGCTCTGAACTTATCTGTTATTCACCTGTATTTGACGAACAGATAAAAGTACAGAATTCATTGGCACAGCGATAAATGTAAATAATAAAGAAGAAAATTATATAGACATGAGAGATATCACAACAATGGAGCTTGTCCGGAATATGGGCATAGGCATCAATCTTGGCAATACAATGGAATCCTACGGCGACTGGATTGCTCAATGGGGCGATGGCTCAGTAAAATCATATGAAACAGCATGGGGCAGCCCTGTTATCACAAAAGCAATGATTGATGGCTATTCAGATGAAGGCTTCGGCGTTCTCAGAATTCCTGTTGCCTGGTCAAACCTTATGGGTGATAATTACACAATAAGCAGCGACTATATGCAGCGGGTTAAGGAGATAGTTAACTGGACTATTGACGCTGATATGTATGCTATAATCAATATCCATTGTGACAATGACTGGGTCAATAAATTTCCGGAGAATAAGAACGAGTGTATGCGCCGGTATGTCAGAATGTGGGAGCAGATCTGTGAAGGCTTTAAAGACTACGGCGATTATCTGATGTTTGAATCCCAGAATGAAGAACTTGGCTGGAACAGCATCTGGAATCAGTGGGGCGGTACAGATGAAGGAAAAGCGGAATCTTATTCACTTGTCAACGAAATCAACCAGAAGTTTGTTGATGCAGTCAGAAACTCTGGCGGAAACAACGGCAAGCGTCATCTGCTTATTTCCGGTTATGGTACATCTATTGATCTTACCTGTGACCCGCTTTTCAAAATGCCGTATGATCCTGAAAACCGCTGTGCAGTTTCAGTTCACTATTATACGCCCTCAACCTTTGCTATTCTTGAAAAAGATGCTGAATGGGGACAGATGCGTTCCACATGGGGTACAGACTCAGACTTAGCAGAGCTGAATCAGCAGATGGATCTTATGAAAAAAACATATATTGACAAGGGTGTTCCTGTTATTATAGGTGAATACGGCTGTCCTACTAAAAATAAAGAAGTGGATTCCGTAAGAAGATTTCTAAGCTCAGTTTGCAAGGCTGCATATAACAGACATATATGTCCGGTTCTCTGGTCAACACCGGGTGAACATTATGACCGTGGTACCTGTAAAATCATTGACCCGCAGGTTAAAGAGCTTCTTATGAGCATACCGGAGAAGAAACAGGATCCCATTACAACAGAGCCTGCAACCACTACAAACACCACAACGACAACTATTACCACCACAATAACTACATAAACAACAACTACAACAGAAGAGCCTGTTCAGCTTAAATACGACATAAATGCAGACGGCACATTCACTCTGGCTGATGTTGTATGTCTTCAGATTTTAATGTAAAAATATTTGAAAGACCAGCTATAAAAAGTCAATACCCAAAATGAAAAAAATCAAGAAATATTT
>JBJERG010000227.1:0-3838 GCA_051882155.1 Ruminococcus sp. | reverse complement strand
TATGTAAAATCAAGTGGTGAAATTATAATAAACAAATAAATATAGTATCTACAGGCTGAACCGTTTTTCTTTTTAGAAAGCACTTAATTTTAATATGAAATTGTGATTTAAAATTTTTGTCGGATACTGTATATTAAAAACTGAGAGCATACCAGAAACGGTACGGCGGTTGATCTTTGCTTTACTGGCTATCCTTTTTTTCTTTCGGGACATTTTCCCGAACTGCGGTGAATAACCCGGAAGGGCGTGCTTCCGGTCTTCATCATTAGAAATAATAAAGTGTCATAATAGATATGAAATCTTTCTATTGACAAATTAACTAAATCCATGTATAATTAACTAAAAAAGGAGGTGTACTATAATGGCAAAAACTGTAAGAATGTCTGATATTGCACAGAAGCTGAATGTCAGCACAGTGACTGTATCTAAGGCATTGTCAGGCAAGGATGGCGTAAGTGAATCACTGCGTACAGAGATCCAGCAGCTGGCTGAAAAAATGGGATATCAGAAAAGGTTCGCTCAAGGCGGACTTGCCTATACATTTGGTATTATAACTTCACGTCGTTATATAGAGAAGGGACATTCATTTTATTGGACACTGTACGAGCGTATTCTGTGTCATTTATCCCGGTGTGGAAATATAGGTATTCTGGAAATCGTGACGGAACAGGATGAATTTGCCCTGGAACTGCCGCATCTTATACAGGATAATCGTGTAGATGGTGTAATAGCAATGGGTAATTTCTCAGATGAATATCGCCTGAAGCTATCTGCTTCCAATGTACCATTGGTTATGCTTGATTCTTATAATGCTGAATTTTCGCAGGATTCTGTAATTTCAGACGGTTATTACGGAATGTATGAGATGGTTCATTATCTGATTCAGATGGGACACAGAAAGATTGCATTTGTAGGTTCGGTAGGAGAAACCAGCAGTATTGCTGATCGTTATTATGGGTACTGCCGTGCAATGGGAGAAGCGGGAATTGATGTTACAGATGATATGATCATTCCCGATCGTGATAATGACGGAAAGATATATCTGTCAGTGGATGATATTGTGAGTATGCCAACAGCCTTTGCCTGTAATTGTGACAGTACAGCATATGTCCTTCTGAATCTTTTGAAGGAAAAGGGATTTCGTGTCCCTGATGATATTTCTATAGTAGGATTTGATAATTTTGTTTTGTCTGAACTTGCTGTGCCGCAGATCACAACATATGCTGTAAATTTAGATATGATGGCAAAGAAGTCTGTTAGGCAGCTTGTGAACCGTATGCAGTATCCGGATGCAGCGCCATGCCGCATTGTCGTAAGCGGAACATTGATGGAACGAAGCAGTGTACGTAAACTTAATTAAGTAAATTATATTTATGTAAATATAAAAGCTCTCTTTGTTTTAATTATGTTGATACGAAGAGAGCTTATTTATATATGTTTTTATGTGCGTATATAAATCAAAAGCAAGTGTTTTGTACTTGTTGCACAAAGATGCATGAAAGATATTGTAGCAGATTACGAAATTGCTTTTTTACCTAAATAACGGTTGACATTTTAAGTTGTATGAGATAAAATAAAGGCAGAAATTAATCGTTATGGAATATATACAGTAAATTTACAAGGATTGAAGAGAGTATAATGGGAAATAAATGCGTTGTATTAATGCTGATGTTTATGAGTATTGTATCTGCTGTTTTAAGCGGATGCGGAGAGAGCAAGACCGAAGAAAATCAGGCATCAGATACTGACTGCATGGGATTCATACATTTCAGGCTGTGCAACAGGTGATGCTTCATTCAAAAATCAGCGATTGGTTCATGAGAGCCACTTATTGACGGCTCAAAAGCCCTTGATGAGTGGAACGCTGCATGGACAAATGCACAGGAAAGCTCAGGAATAATACCTGAATAACAACGGTATTGACTGTGAAGGAAAGAAACAGATATTATGGCTTACAAAACAAAAGAACGCAGCAGCATTTCATTCTTTCAGCGGATAAGGCGGAAATGGTATGATATGAAGTTTCAAAGGGTCATCGTTATATTAACCTTTTTGTTTGTTCCGTTGCTTCTGCTGATAATGTTTACATATCTTTCATTTTTCAAAATGGTGGAGTTAAGCTTTTATGACATGGGAAGTCAGTACAACTACATATGTGCAGGAGTGCTTATCACCATGATTCCTGTACTGGTCATATTTTATTTTTGTCAAAAATACATTTACAGCGGCATGACACTGGGTGCAGTTAAGGAATAGCCTATGCAAGAATTATAATTGGAGGATTAGTCATGAAAATCAATCTTGTAAGCAGCGGAAATCTGCCGAATATTCCATGGCAGGAAAGACCTGAAGGCTGCAATACACCTGTCTGGCGTTACAGCAGCAATCCTATTATAAAAAGAAATCCCATTAAAGATGTGGCACGTATTTTTAACAGCTCAGTAGTTCCGTATGAGGACGGCTTTGTAGGAGTTTTCCGTGGTGAACAGATAAACGGCATTCCTTATATTTACCTTGGCAAGAGCGAGGACGGCATTAACTGGGAATTTTCACAGGAGAAAATACGGTTTACAGATGAAAACGGTTCTTTATTTATGCCTCCCTACGCATATGACCCAAGACTTGTAAAGGTAGATGATACCTATTATATCATCTGGTGTCAGGACGCATACGGTGCAGCTATAGGAATGGCAAAAACCACGGATTTCAGGACATTTATACGGCTGGAAAATCCCTTCCTTCCGTTTAACAGAAATGCTGTTCTCTTTCCACGCAGGATAAATGACAAGTATATGCTCCTGTCCCGTCCAAGTGACAGCGGTCATACGCCCTTTGGAGATATATTCATCAGCGAGAGCATGGATATGGAATTCTGGGGCAGACACAGGCACGTAATGGGCAGAAGTGAACGCTGGTGGGAGAATTTGAAAATCGGCGGCGGAGCAGCGCCCATTGAAACAAGCGAAGGCTGGCTACTGTTATATCATGGTGTTACAAATACCTGCAATGGTTTTGTATATAGTATCGGCGGTGCGGTTCTGGATCTCGAAGAACCCTCAAAGGTGAAGTATCGTTGTGAGAATTATCTTCTTTCCCCTGAGGAGTGGTACGAGGAACGTGGGTTTGTACCTAATGTTTGTTTCCCCTGTGCAACATTACAGGACGAGGAAACTGGCAGAATTGCAATCTATTATGGCTGCGCAGACAGTTATGTGGGGCTTGCTTTTACAACAGTTGATACTGTGGTGGATTATATACGTTCCCATGACGCTGCAAGCGATGAAGATCGTTCAATCGGACGCCGATAAGTCATATGGAATGGTATTGATGCCGGTTTTATCGTGTGCAGAATTATCTGTAGGAGTCGGTTTTGTCACAACAAACGGTACGCAGTTTATGCTTGACGGTTCCACCTTCTATTATGCAGGAACAAACAACTATTACCTTAATTTCAAGCCATAGTACGACGTGGATCAGGTAATTGAGGACGCAGCAGCTATGGGTCTGAAGGTTATACGTACATGGGGAAACCTGGACGTAGGTGTAAAAACTGATGAGGTTTCTTCTGATGGATATACTGTCTTTACGGATAATGTTGACGGCCCCGGTGAAAAAGAGGGTGTTTACTATCAGTATTTTGATAAGACTCTTGGACGCCCTGTGGTAAATGAGGGCGAAGACGGTTTGCAGAAGCTTGACTATGCACTCTATAAAGCTGAACAGGAGGGCATACGTCTGCTTATCACGTTTACAAACAACTGGGAAGCATTCGGCGGTATGGCACAGTATGTTAAATGGGCTGATCTTGCAGGTGAGTCTGTTACCGGACATGATGATT
>JBJERG010000226.1:0-3892 GCA_051882155.1 Ruminococcus sp. | reverse complement strand
GCTATTATATCAGACCTTCTTCCATTTGTATATCAGCCGACAAACAAACTGAAGTTTGTGACCTTTCTGCCGCCCCCTCAGATACAGTGCTTAATCAGTTTTATCGTATGTTCGACGAGCCGGAAACTATGCCTGAATTCGTATACGGTGACACATCATCCCTGTCAGCACCTGCCACAAATGTTAACAAGTCGGATATTACCTGCTATGCAGATCTGGACGGTTTGTACCGCATAACAGGTTTCGGCATATATGATACATTCGGCACAGGAAAGTTCTCAGTTTATGACGCAAACACAGATGTTCTGCTATGGTCCAGCGATATGGGCAGTTACATGAGCCGCAATATTGATATGACAGCAGAATCTGCTCCTACAGACAGGCTGAAAATTGTTAAAGGCGGCGGTGATCTGAATGAATTTGCAGTTTACGGATATAAGGTATCTGCTGAATCTGTTGCAGGTGATGTAAATTCTGACGGAAAATTCAGTATTGCCGATATTGTTATGCTGCAAAAATGGCTTCTGAATGCCGATGATATCATCGACATGGATGCAGCTGATGTATCTGAAGACGGAGTGATAAATATTTTTGATTTGTGTCTTATGAAACAAATGATAACCGAAAAATAAAAAAGCAGGAAAATTCTGCGGGAAACAAAGCTGTTTTTGTTTCCGCTATTGACATTATATTCTTAATGTGATATTATAAACATAGTGGCAGTGTAGCTTACTGAGCGTAAAGTGCCTTCCGGGCCGGGAGTTGCCGGAGGGACGAAAAAACGTAATGTTTTGCGGTTCGGTTTGCGCATCCCGCTGCTGCATACTGGATATAATAATACGGTGTCCTCTATGTGGCTTACGCATACAATGAGGACGCCTTTTTTTGTCCTTATAAAGAAACATTTCTGCCAGATATACGGAGGAAAACAGAATGGATTATAAACAAGCGAGAGATTATTTAAACGGACTTTCCGGAAAGGGAAGCGTTCTTGGACTGGAACGCATGAGATCACTGCTTGAACTGCTTGGGAATCCTCAGGATGAACTTAGATTTATTCATATTTCCGGAACCAATGGAAAGGGTTCTGTACTGGCATATATATCAACTATTTTAACCGGTGCAGGGTACAGAACAGGACGATATATTTCTCCAACCCTGTTTTCGTATCGTGAACGCATTCAGGTGGACGAAAAAGAAATAGAGAGGGAATCGCTTGCCCGTCATGTCACTGCCATTTCGGAAGCAATAGAAAAAATGCAGGCAAAGAATGAGGATATCCCAACATTGTTTGAAGCGGAAACGGCACTTGCATTTCTTTATTTCAAGGAGAAAAAATGTGATGTTGTGGTACTGGAAACCGGACTTGGAGGCAAAGAGGATGCTACAAATGTCATAAGCACTGCAATACTGGAAATAATAACATCTGTCAGCATGGACCATACAGCAATTCTCGGAGATACAATTGAAAAAATTGCAGCTGAGAAAGCAGGAATAATAAAGCAGAATACAATTGTTGTTTCAGCACAGCAGCAGCCGGAGGCGGAAAGGGTCATTAAAGGAACCTGCCAAAAGAAAAACTGCAGCTTTCAGAAAGCGGATTATTCCGGTATAAGTGATATATGCTATGGCTATGAAGAGCAGTCCTTTTCATATCGTTCATGGAAAAATGTTGTAATTTCTCTTGCAGGAAGCTATCAGATACAAAATGCGGCGCTGGCACTGGAAGCGGTGGAGGCACTCAGAAAGACTGGTTTTTCACTTTCTGACCGGCAGGTTTATGAAGGATTTCATCGTACCAGGTGGAAAGGACGTTTCACTGTGATCCAAAAGAAACCTGTAGTTATTCTGGACGGCGCACATAATCCCTCCGCAGCAGAGGAACTAAGACGTTCGCTGGAACTGTATTTTAAAGGAAAAAAACTTTACTATATATTTGGTATGTTTCAGGATAAGGATTATAAGAAGGTAATTGAACTTACTGCACCGCTTGCTGAGCATATAATTACAGTTGAAACCAAAGATAATCCTCGTGCAATGCCTGCGAAAGCACTTGCAGAAGCAGTTGCCGAAGTAAATCCTTCTGTTGAATTTTCAGAAAGCATATATCAGGCGGTTTCAGAAACTATGGCACTGGTGTCGGAGGAGGACGTTATTATTATTTTCGGTTCTCTTTCCTTTCTTGGAGAAGCGGAAAAGGCTGTGGTCAATTACAGAAAATCGTTATGCAGCAATGTGCCTGAAAATGGAAATATCATGGAAAGGGTCAATAAAATCTGCGCCCATTCTCTATGGAGAAGCTATGTGGAAAAAAACAATGAACTGGAAATTGAACGCATTTTCTGCAGACATGATATAAGCCATTTTCTTGATGTTGCAAGACTTGCATATATTGAAAATCTGGAACGTAGTCTGAAAATTTCGAAGGAACTGATATATGCGGCGGCGCTTCTTCATGATATCGGCAGACATCTGGAATATCTGGAAGGTATACCCCACGATAAAGCAAGCGTAATGCTGGCAGGTGATATACTGAAGGACTGCGGCTTTGATTTGCAGGAGCAAAATGAGATTATAACCGCAATAGCACAGCACAGAAATGCTGAAACCGCAAAGAGAGATGACCTTGCCGGACTGATTTACAGAGCAGATAAAAAATCACGTCCGTGTCTGTTTTGCAAATCCGAGAAATTATGCAGCTGGAGCATTGATAAAAAAAATCTTGAAGTGAACGTATGATTGTAAGGAGTAGAAAAATGAAAATCGGAAATCGAATATTTGATGTGGAAAATGACTGTTATATTATGGGAATTCTTAATGTCACACCGGACTCTTTTTCAGACGGCGGAAGATGGAATGACATTGAACGGGCAAAACAGCATACCGCAGATATGATAAATGAAGGAGCCTCTATTATTGATATAGGCGGAGAATCCACACGCCCGGGGCATATACAAATAAGTGTACAGGAAGAAATAGATCGTGTAGTTCCGGTAATTGAAATGGTTAAAAAGAACTTTGATGTGCCTGTATCCATTGACAGCTATAAAAGTGAAGTGGTAGAAGCTGCTCTGAAAGCAGGAGCGGATATGGTAAATGACATATGGGGACTGAAATATGACAGGAAAGTTGCGGAGCTTACTGCAAAATATAATGTTCCATGCTGTCTGATGCACAATCGTAAAAAAGCAGAATATAAGAATTTTCATGCGGATATGATACAGGATATTAAGGATTCTCTGTTAATTGCAAAGGAAGCGGGCATTGGGGAGGATAAGATAATTCTGGATCCGGGTATAGGCTTCGGAAAGACATACGAACACAATCTTATAGCTATAAATAATCTGGAATGGCTGACGGAACTGGGATATCCGGTGCTGCTTGCCACATCAAGGAAATCTGTTATCGGACTTACTCTTGATCTGCCTGCTGATCAGCGGGTAGAGGGTACAATTGTTACCACAGTAATGGGAGTTCAGAAAAAAGCATCCTTTGTACGGGTGCATGACATAAAGGAAAATTACAGAGCTATCCGTATGACACAGGCAATTTTACGAGAAGGAAAGTGAAACGGTATATGAATACATTTCCATTTGATGAAATACGCATTGAAGATCTTGAGGTCTTTGCAAATCACGGCGTGTTTCCGGAGGAAAACAGCCTCGGACAGAAGTTTCTGATATCCCTTACAATGTACGTTGACAGCAGAAATGCGGGGAAAACAGACTCTCTTGTATGCTCTGTTAATTATGGTGAAGTCAGTCATTTTATAACAGAATACACAAAATCACATCCATGTAAGCTGATAGAAGCTGCGGCAGAGCAGCTGGCAGAGGCTCTTCTGCTTCGCTATGCTCTTTTAAAGGGCGTAACTTTGGAACTGAAAAAGCCA
>JBJERG010000225.1:0-3910 GCA_051882155.1 Ruminococcus sp. | reverse complement strand
ATACAAGTACCGGAAATATTATCACAATAACAAAAGCTGCCGTACCAGCAGGAACGGCAGCTTTTACAGTTAATTCAAAACAAACTTATGCAAGCTCAGCGAAGTACTTGATTGTACGAACCATCTGGCTTGTGTAGCTGTTCTCGTTGTCATACCAGGAAACAACCTGTACTTCATAGAGATCATCAGCAATCTTGGAAACCATGGTCTGTGTTGCGTCGAACAGAGAACCATACTTCATGCCGATAACGTCAGAAGATACGATCTGCTCTTCGTTGTAGCCGTAAGACTCAGTTGCAGCAGCCTTCATAGCAGCGTTGATGCCTTCAACTGTTACGTCTGTACCCTTAACAACAGCAGTCAGGATTGTTGTAGAACCAGTCGGAACCGGTACACGCTGTGCAGAACCGATCAGCTTGCCGTTCAGCTCCGGAATAACCAGACCGATTGCCTTAGCAGCACCGGTGGAGTTCGGAACGATGTTAGCAGCGCCAGCTCTTGCTCTTCTCAGGTCGCCCTTTCTGTGAGGACCATCGAGGATCATCTGATCGCCTGTGTAAGCGTGGATTGTGCTCATGATACCGCTCTGGATCGGAGCATAGTCATTCAGTGCCTTAGCCATAGGAGCCAGGCAGTTTGTTGTACAAGAAGCTGCAGAGATGATCTTGTCATCTGCTGTCAGAGTCTCGTGGTTTACATTGTAAACGATTGTAGGCAGATCATTGCCAGCCGGTGCGGAAATAACAACCTTCTTAGCACCTGCGTCAATGTGTGCCTGTGACTTAGCCTTGGATACATAGAAACCTGTGCATTCCAGAACTACGTCTACGCCGATCTCGCCCCAAGGCAGCTCAGCAGCGTTAGCCTTTGCATAGATCTTCAGTGTCTTGCCGTCAACTGTGATTGTACCAGCTTCATCATCAGCCTCTACAGTGTGCAGATTCTCACCGATTCTGCCGCAGTAACCACCCTGTGCTGTATCATACTTCAGCAGGTGTGCAAGCATAGAGGGCTTTGTCAGGTCGTTGATTGCAACAACCTCATAACCTTCTGCACCGAACATCTGACGGAATGCAAGACGACCGATACGGCCGAAACCATTAATAGCAACTTTAACTGACATTGGAATTACCTCCTAAATTTTTATACTTCTATTGTACACCAATTCCCGGAAAAATTCAAGCACTTTCATAAAAAAACAATGTACCCTCCATACAAGTTCTATGTTTATATCTAAATTTATAAACATTTATTATACTATAATATACAGATTAAACAAATTTTTGACCTTTGGCAAAAAAATCTTATTTGGTCTTTCATTATTTTAAAATACATAGTATAATAAATACATAAAATATTGTTATGAAAGGAGGCGAAATACATGGAGAATTCAATGATCGATTTTTTCAAGGCAGCATATCAGAATGATTCCTCATGTATTTTAATTCTTGACAAAACAGGAAAGCTTATCTGGAACAACGACAGCCCCGCACCCTTTGACGTGCACAGCAGTCTGAACGACATCTTTCATTTCTCAGAGGACAATTTGCCTGCAAGCGGAGATTATTCATATGCTTTAAATGACATTCTGTATGAGTATCACCTTACAAACGTTTCAAACGATTATCTGATAATATCATGCAGTGATGTTCCTATGGTTTACAGGTTATTTGAAAACAGAAGTTCCAGAGAAAGCATCGAAAATTTTGTTAAGCAGTCAAAACAGGAAATGCTGGGAATATCCTCCTCTGCATCTCAGCTTAACGACTATTTTGAAGACTTTGAAGACGACAATATTTCTACAGATGAACTTAACGAACAGATTAATATCATTATGAATAACTGTTCTCAGGTGCTGAGAGAGCATTATCTTATAGAGGAATTCCTGCGGTATTACTCTGACGAGGAAACAAAAGCAAGTATCCTGAACTGCTCAGATATTCTGAAAACATTTGCAAAAAACTGCCGTGAGGTATTCGGTCCGAGAGGAACTACAAGGGTTATATGCGACCCGGAGCCTAACGTACCCATATATGCTTCAAGACAGCGGCTGGAATTTTTCCTTCTCTGCGTTCTCATTATTCTCAGAAAGGATTATCCTGGAATCTTCAGACTGGAAATCGGCGCCCGCAGTATTTCCGATGAAACGGTAATAAATATGAAGCTCATTCCCGTCGGGGAAGAGGACGAGGGCAGTCATCTGATGAGCAAATTTGTACCTCTGTATAAAGATACGCCGCTTCACGAAATGGAAAACATCATCATAAAGCGATTCCTTGAACGCTATAACGGCATTTTAATTGATTCAACGGAAAACGAAAACAAATCTATTTCCATGCGTTTTCCAACGCCGGAAATCAGCAATATTTTCAAGCTGAAAACACCAAAAAGAGAGCTGTACAGTCAGACTATAATTACACCCTATCACGCTGTTTTGTCGGAAATATCGGATTTCCGTTATTATTGAAAAAACTGCTGCAGGATCAGTTCATCAGGATCCGCAGCAGTTTTTTATTGTATGGAAGAATTTTCGTGTTAGTGTTATATATTATCAAGCGGTTCCCATTCACGTTTCCTTGGACGTGACATAAGTGCAGACAAGGAATTCTTCACATCCTCGCCTTCAAACAGCACTTTATACAGCTGTTCCGTTATGGGCATAGTAACTCCCAGCTTGCAGGCAAGCTCCCACGCTGCATGGCAGCAGTAGTAGCCTTCAACCGTACCTACCATTTTTACTGCTTCCTCAGGGCTCATTCCTTCGCCTATAAGTATTCCCGCTCTTCTGTTGCGGCTGTGCATACTGCAGCAGGTAACTATCAGATCTCCCACTCCGGACAATCCGCTGAAGGTTTCCCTTTTGCCGCCCATAGCAAGACCAAGCTTAGTAATTTCGTGCATTCCTCTTGTCATAAGAGCAGCCTTTGTGTTGTCACCGAATCCAAGACCGTCGCATACTCCTGCGCACAGTGCTATTATGTTCTTCAGCGCTCCGCCTAATTCACAGCCGATAACATCAGAACTGAGGTAAATTCTCAGAGTCTTGCTGCTGAGAAGCTCCTGCACCATTGCAGCTGCACTTTCGTTCTCTGAGGCTGCCACAATCGTGGTGGGAACGCCTCTGCCAACCTCCTCCGCATGAGAGGGGCCGGTAAGCGTTACTATTGAAATATCATCGGAAAGCTCCTCACGGAAAACCTGACTGAGAGTTTTGAGAGAGCCTTCTTCCAGACCCTTGCCTGTATTTACCACCACCATTGACGAGGTAATATAAGGCGCTGCCAGACGCACTGTATCACGTACAAAGCGTGAGGGTATTCCGAAGATCACCATATCGCAGCCGTTTATGCAGTCCATACTGTCTGTAAGCTCTATTCCGGAAGGAATCGGTACGCCTGGAAGCTTCTGTTTATGTTCGCCGTCCCTGCGTATTGCCTCAAGCTCCTCGGAAAACTTGGACCAGACCTTTACATTATGTCCGCTTCTGTATGCCGTAAGGGCAAGACTCAATCCGAAACCGCCTGAACCTAAAATCGTAATATTTGCCATGTTAATCTCCTTTGAATAACTATTTTAGAGGTGACCTTTATTTATTCTTTAGGCGCTGACTCGCTTTTTTTGAATGAAAAGCGGTTTTCAGAACCATTCATAAGACGACGGATATTGCTTCTGTGCATCACTATGACCCATGCTGCCATAACTGCCGCCATTGCGGTATTCAGAAGTGTGTACCACAAGGGTCTGCCCGGATAAAGAACCAGCTGTAAAATCAAAGTGATCACCGGACAGCAGGCTGCACCTGTTATAGATCCGAGGGATACATACTTTGTAATTGAAAGCACAATTGCAAAAATAAGTATCATTATGAGAAATGCCTTCCAGTCTATAACAAGAAAAACAGATACTCCCA
>JBJERG010000224.1:0-3911 GCA_051882155.1 Ruminococcus sp. | reverse complement strand
TAAAATCTCCTTTACTTTTACTTGATAGAAATATCATTACCATTTAGCGGTATATTATAAATAATAAAAAATCACTTTTTATTCCGAATATACCTCTTTTGCCATACGGAATGCCGCCCATGCCTTGGGCCAGCCGGCATAAAATGCCGTATGAGTGATGATTTCAGCTATATCATCAGCAGTAACTCCATTGTTTTTGGCACTGATGATGTGATATTTGAATGATGTGTCAACGAGTCCCTGTGCAATAAGTGCTGTGATAGTTATAATACTTCTGTCACGAAGGGAAAGTTTATCTTCTCTTGACCATATTTCGCCAAAAAGTACATCGTCATTCAGTTCAGCAAATTTTGGAGCAAAATCTCCAAGCTGATCTCTGCCTGCTGTTTGTTTTACCATTTTCAATTTCTCCATTCTTAATTGACAAGCGACAGCGTAACTGTAACGTTTCCTTCTCCGAGTATTTCCTGTAATTCTTCCTTTGTAATATTATCAATATGTCCAAGTCTTGTAAATGTCCATGAATTTGTGTCATAATACAATACAAATTGATTTCCCTGATACAGAATAATATCACCGAAGTCAGTGTCGATAGGTTCATCATTTCTCGGTAACGTCTGCGGGAGTGCGCCAACCTTTTCAAAATTTGCATAATCATTCAGTTCAAGTGTTATCGGCTCTGCTGTTAAAAGTTCTGCCAAAGCTTTTGCAGAAGAATTATCTGCCAGTGTTGCTGTCAGAATATGACCGTTTACCTCAATGTTCATCTTAGTTTCTGTCGTTTTTTCAGGCAGTTCAAGTGTATCTATCCATTCTGATACGCTCTGCTCTGATGCAGTTCCTGCAAAGCGTCTGCCTGCAAGCTGATTTCCGATTGGGACACCAAGATTCGCTATATTTCTTTCACTTGTAGTAATACCGCTGCTTCCGGAGGTGCAGAAAGGAATTAATGTTTTGTCAGAAAAATCATAGCTTTCAAGAAATGTATCAATAATACGGGGTTCTTCACCCCACCATATCGGATAGCCCAGAAATACAATATCATAATCATCCATATTTTCTATATTTCCAGAGATTTCCGGACGAAATGTTTTATCGTTCTGTTCCTGGTTTGCACGACAGCTGCTGTTTGTGTAATCAAGATCTTCTTCCGTGTAAGGAACTGCCGCTTCAATTTCAAAAGTGTCAGCACCGGTTATGGTTATAAATTGACTGGCAACCTTTTCTGTGTTACCTGTGGCAGAGAAATATGCAACCAGAATTTCATTGTCGGCAGCATCTTCAAGCGAATTTTCATCTTTTTCAGTATTAACATCTTCGGAAAAATCTCCCGGAGAGGTTTCTGAGATATTAGCAGTATCCGAAACGAGTGATTCATCTGAAACGTCATTGCCAGTACAGGCTGTGAGAATAAAAAGAAAAGCAGTACTAATTAAAAGCAAAAAATTCTTTTTCATTAAACTCACCTCAGATATTCAGACCTTTTACCCACGTTTCCAGTTCAGAAACAGATGGATTGCCGTTCAGAATTTTTCCTTCTCTGATAACTGTATCATCCGAAACACTGGGTTTCAGTTCTCTCACTGTATTGCCAAACCCGCTGCCTCCCGACGTTGCAAAAAGTATTATGGTCTTACCGGAAAAATCATAGCTTTCAAGAAAGGTATTCACAATCGTGGGCGCTACATACCACCATATCGGGAACCCAAGCAGAATAGTGTCATACTTTGAAATATCAGCATTCGTGTCAGCAAGAGAGGGACGGAATGCTTTATCAGCCATTTCAATACTGCTTCGTGACTTTTTATTCTGCCAGTTAAGGTCGTCATTCGTATAAGGCTTAGCAGGAGTAAATTCATACAGATTTGCGCCTGCTGCCTTTGCAAGATTTTTTGCGGTCTTCGCTGTTACTCCGCTTGCGCTGAAATATGCAACCAATACTTTACCCATTGTATTTTCCTCCTTAAACTACTTTGAAACATCTATTGTTTTAATTACTCTTGCAGGATTTCCTGCTACAACTGTATTTTTCGGAATATACTTTGTCACAACCGAACCTGCACCGATAACCGCATTGTCGCCGACAGTAACACCGGGAAGAACGGTTGAATTTGAACCTATCCATACATTTTTGCCTATTTTTATCGGCTTGGGGTACATTCCACGGCGCTTTTCGGGCGACATATCATGGTTGAGAGTTGCCAGTACCACATTATGTCCGATTAAAACACCGTCACCAATAAAAATACCGCCCTGATCCTGAAATTTACAGTCTGAATTAATAAATACATTTTTTCCAATGTGAATATTCTTTCCGAAGTCTGAAAAGAACGGCGGAAAAAGAACGAAGCTTTCATCAATTTCATTGCCTGTCAGTTCGGTCATAAGCTTTCTGATTTCTTCGGGCGTATGATAACCGCTGTTTATTTTGGAAGTAATCTTTATTGTCTCCTGACTGACCTTATGCATAAACATATGAAGTTCCGAACCTCCCTCAATATACTCGCCGTCATTCAGCCTTTCAATTAATTCTTTAAGTTCCATTTTACAAGCTCTCCCGCAAAACAGCAATTATATCGTCACGGTCAAGAACCTTGTAGCCACCTGTCATAATAAGCGTGCTGTCTGCAATGCCCTCTATCATATCCTCAGTAACGCCAAGGTCGGATATATTCATTACAAGACCTATCTCACGCATATATTTTTCCATTTCCACAAGTCCCTCGGAAGCAATTTCTTCCTTTGTCTTGCCTGTGGGGTCAACGTTCCATATATTTTCCGCATACCTTACAAACTTGTCAAGACCGTAGGGCATGATATAACGGTAATAGGGCAGAGATACCGCAGAGAGAGTCATTCCGTGGGTTGCGTCTGTGTGAGCGCCTACCGCCTGTCCCAGCATATGCACCTCCCAGTCGGTGGATTTGCCCATTGCCACAAGAGTATTCAGCGCCCATGTTGCCGTCCACATAATATTGCTTCTCGCTTCGTAATCGGTGGGATTTTTTACGGCGATACGGGTGCTGTGGATAAGTGAACGGAGCAGTCCTTCCATTATGTAATCGGAGGTGTTATCGTCCGCACCGGAGAAATACTGCTCTAAAATGTGGGACATTATATCGAAAAATCCTGCCTTCATCTGATATTCGGGAAGAGTGAAGGTCACCTCGGGATTTAATATCGCAAATTTCGGGAACACATTTTCTCCGAAAACGTGACCTATTTTCAGCTTCTGAGCGTGGTTTGTGATGACCGAGCCGCCGTTCATCTCCGAGCCGGTTCCTACCATTGTCAGCACGCAGCCCACGGGAATTATCTTGCAGTCGGGTTCATCAAACTGAATGAAATATTTGTCCCAAGGGTCGCCCTCGCAGTATGCCGAAATCGAAACCGCCTTTGAATAATCGCAGACAGAGCCGCCGCCTACCGCAAGGATAAAATCAACGTTATTTTCTTTTGCAATTTTACAGCCTTCGTACAGCTTTTCAACCGTAGGATTAGGCATAACACCGCCGTCCTCAAAAATCTCCTTTCCGTTATCTTTGAGGATTTTTACGATATTGTCGTAAAGACCGTTTTTCTTGATTGAGCCTTTGCCGTAGGTAAGCATTATCCTGTTGTAGCCTTTAAGCGCCTCGGGGAGATTGTCAAGAGCATCTTTTCCAAAATAAAGCTTGGTGGGGTTTGAGTAAGTAAAGTTTCCTAACATAATATTTTTCCTTTCATTATAGAATTATTTTTTATACTACATTTCCGGCTTTCTGTCTGCCGTTCTGAGCCATTACGCCTACAAGCTCATGGAGAACATAGGGTGCTTCAAGATAAGAAATATCGTCCTGGGAAAGAACCAGTTCTGTGGCTCTGGCAAGTCCGTCAAGTTGAGAAAGCTTAGTCGCTCCCACAACCGGAGA
>JBJERG010000223.1:2139-3915 GCA_051882155.1 Ruminococcus sp. | reverse complement strand
AAAGGGCGGCTTATTGTACACAATCAGATGCTCACTTCTGTAAATTACCGGAACATCAAGAGAAGGATTCGGCTGTACCCTGCCGCCGGTATCAGGGCAGGTCAGTACTATCTCATCTCCGGGAAAGACTGTATCCACCGTGCGGATATGAACACCATTCCGCATTATACTGCCATGATATTTGCACCTGGCAAGCAGTCTTCTTGAAACCTGCATATTACACCTTAAAAATTCCTCCAGTTTCATGGGGCTTTCTATATCAGCTTTAAATATAAGCTCGCTCATTGTCAGATCTCTCCATATAGCAGTATTCAATATATCGCACCGAAAAATATGAAACAAGGGTTCCTGCGAATTTCGGCAGTAAAAAAGGCATGAGCAGTCTGCCTGTATTTCTCAGAATTATACCCACAACAAACAAATGCTGTCCGTTAAGCATTTCCAGGGAATCACGGAAATTCTTCCATGAGCTTCTGTCAGGATATCTTACAGAAAGCACCTCCGCACCTGCAAAGGAGATCTCCAGCCGAAGACGGATAATCAGAATCAGAGCAGTAAGAGGTAATGCCTGGAATGAAAGCATTATCCGGTACAGGCTTGCAATTTGCAGTGATCCATCTGCAAGAAGCCACACCGCTGTTATCAGTACTGCTGCCAAAGCAAAACGGCAGAGGGTTCGTACAGACCACCTCAGCAGATAAAGCCTTCTGAACCTTTTATAAATTCTCCTCTCATAACCGCAGGAAAGGGACAGACTTATAACGGAATGTCTTATTACAGCACACCGGCTTTTTACGGACGCAAGCACTGCCAGTATTTTCAGAAGGATTCTCACAGCACAGAAAAGCAAAACATTTAACTGTGTAAGTCCTGCATATAAAAGCACATACACAGCTATGGCAGAAACCGCCGCACTGGACACATATATCAGAAAAAGCACACACAAGGGTATGAAAATACTCATGCAGCTGCCTTTCAGAGCATTCCCTGCAAAGCTTTGAAGAGCCTTTTGTTTCATGGCACAGCCTCCTTTTACAAGAGGAGTATGCCCGTAAATTTACATTTTATACCTGGTATGGCGTCATGCCAAGCAGTTCAAAGGCTCCGCTTCTTTGCCACAGTGCGGCTGTAATGTGGATATCATAGCCCTCGCCAAATTCTGCCCTCAGTTCATTTGGGTCAACTTTTGGAACGCCGAAGCCTGATATCATGCTTGTAATTATTCCTCCGTGGGTCACAACGGCACAATGTCTGAGATCATTTTCCATCATGTCCTGGATAATGTACACAAGTGCCTTGAATATTCTCAGCTGAACATCTGCCATGCTTTCACCCTCCGGCGGTGCGCATTCTGTGCCGCCGTGAAGCCATTCCTTGAATTCCGGCAGATCTACAAGCTCATCTGCTGACTTGCCGTCAAATTTTCCGAAATCCATTTCAATAAGATTATCCACGCAGTCAATATCCCTGTCGGGAAAAAGTATCTCCGCAGTTTCCGTACATCTGCACAGCGGACTTGAATATACCTTTGCAACACCGGGATAAACATAGGTATCCATTTTTTCATAAAGCTCTGCAATGCCTTTTTCAGACAGCGGATAATCTGTTCTTCCAATGTAAATTCCCTTGTCGTTTGCTTCTGTTCTGCCGTGGCGGATAAGGCTCAGATGATAACCGTTCATATATACATTCTCCTTTTGATAATGTTAAAAACTTCCCTTTATTTCACAGTTTACTTTTTTGAGGTAATATATTATAATATAAGTATATTATAAT
>JBJERG010000223.1:0-2039 GCA_051882155.1 Ruminococcus sp. | reverse complement strand
TATTTCACAGTTTACTTTTTTGAGGTAATATATTATAATATAAGTATATTATAATGTAGGTGTAATGAATTCTGAATACAGATGTTATTTATCAGACTTCAAACTACTTATGGGCAACTCTAAATACTCCGAATCCGTCAGATGCGGTACAGATGGCGGGTGAGTGGGTTTTTAGAGGTGACCTTATTATAATAGCATTTTTACACAAAAAAGAAAAGGGCTTTTTGTGATGTTTCAAAAAAAATTTTTATTGATACCGGCTGCTGCGGTAATTGCAGCTGTTACTGTCGCTTCGTTTTTATTGTCAGAAAACAAAGGGGATATTTCCGAAAAGGGAATTTTTGTTATGGATACATACTGCACAATATCCCTTGACAGCGATAAAACAGAGAACATTGCAGAGCTTTTGCAGGAGCTGGACAGCAGTTTTGACAGCTTCCATGAAAAAAGTGATATTTCACGTCTGAACAATGGAGAAAGCCTTGATACAAATACTGAAACAGGCAGACTTATTCTTGAAAGCATCTCATTGCAGGAGAATTTCGGCGGAAAAGTCGATATAACAGCAGGCAGCCTTACAAGGCTCTGGGATATTACGGGTGATAATCCTCATGTTCCGGAAGAAGCGGAGATTCAGAAGGCTCTTGGCACTATAGGACGGGAGCATATTCACACTGAAAATGACATCATATACCTTGATGAAGGCACAGGGCTTGACCTTGGTGCAGTTGCAAAGGGCTATGCCCTTGACAGGGTAAAAGACAAGCTCCGGGAAACAGATACGTCTTACGGCGTGGTTTCCATGACCTCATCAATACTTCTTTACGGCGAAAAGGATAATGGCGAACCCTTCAGAATAGCTGTCAGAGGTGCAGGAGATAACGAGATCCTGGGAACAGCTGAAACGGAAAGCTGCTTTGTATCATCTTCCGGCAGCTATGAACGATATTTCACAGACGAAAAGGGCAATACCTATTCACATATACTTGACCCAATAACAGGATACCCTGCGGAAACCGACCTTGCGGCGGTGACGGTATTCTGTCAGAGCGGGATAATGTCTGACTATCTGTCCACCATGATATTTATGGAAGGCACAGAGAATATAGAAAAGCATCTCCGGTCAGATGAATACAAGATCGTGGCAGCTGATATAAGTGGAAATATCTATGTCAGTCCCGGACTTGATTTCACGGAGAATAAAACAGGAGGTAAAGAGAAATGAAACTTGGCGGAATAAAGCTTAATCACTGCAAGAATACTGAAAATTCCCAGAGCGTACAGCTGCCGCTGCCTGCAAAGGTTCGCATTCCCATGAGTATGCACATAGGCGCACCATGCAGTCCCATTGTGAAAAAGGGTGACATTGTAACAGTCGGGCAGAAGATCGGTGATACTGACGCTTTTATGTCAGCACCCATTCACAGCAGCGTTTCGGGAAAGGTGACAGGCATTACTGATTACCGTATGTCAAACGGCAGAACCTGCAAAATGGTTGAGATAGAAACCGACGGTCATCAGAACATCTGCCCGGACGTAAAACCTCCTGAGGTAACAGATAAGGACAGCTTTTTAAAGGCAATACGTGAAAGCGGTCTTGTGGGAATGGGCGGTGCAAGCTTTCCTGCCCATGTGAAGCTTTCACCAAAGCAGGCGGTTGACACTCTCTGTATAAATGCGGCAGAATGCGAGCCTTACATAACCTCCGACTACAGACAGATGATAGAAGCGCCGGAGGAAGTAATTGATGGCGTTCTCAGTATTATGAAATATCTGTCCATTCCAAAGTGCATTATCGGAATAGAGGGAAATAAACCCGAGGCAATAAAGGTTCTTACAGAAAAGGCAAAAAGTCACCCGGAGATAACCGTTATGACTCTTTCCTGCACATATCCCCAGGGTGCTGAAAAGGTGCTTATTTACAATGCCCTCGGTAGAATCGTCATGGAGGGACAGCTGCCTGCTGACCAGGGTGTTATCGTGATGAATGTTTCCTCTGCGGCATTTGTAAGCAGGTATCTTAAAACAGGTATGCCAAT
>JBJERG010000222.1:0-3922 GCA_051882155.1 Ruminococcus sp. | reverse complement strand
AGGCAAGGATATGCTGATGGGGATATTGATTCAGGCTGTCACCGGCATACTTGATGCAATAGTTCAGTCTGTAATGCAGTCCGGAGGAATCAGCGATTATACTTCGGATATAGATACCTATGTAAATTCAAGGGCAATAATTGCAACAGCCATATATACCTGTATAGTTGCACCGGTGACGGAAGAGCTTTTATACAGAGGATTTGTGCTTAAAAATCTTTCCCGTGTAAGTCTTCGCTTCGGAATAATAGGCAGTGCTGTGCTTTTCGGACTTGCCCATGAGAATATAGGTCAGTTTATGCTGGCAGTGCCTGCGGGAATATTCATGGCACGTATTGTAACAAAGCATAATTCTATTATTCCGTCTGTCCTTGTTCATATGGCGATGAATACCACAGCATTCTTTATTAGCTGGATAGCTGAAAGTCTTCCTGTAAGCAGCACAGGCACAATTATTTCCTTTATTGTGGATGTCTTGTATTATTTTATAGCAGGTGCAGGAATGATACTCTGGATAATGGAGATAAGAAGGAACAGACTGCCTGCCAATACAATCAGACAGAGCTACAGAGGTATCCGCATAGCGCTTACATCACCATTCCTTATGGCGGTAATTATTTTCCATACAGGCATGGCTATTTTGGCAATTGCAATGCAGAATATATAAAGAAATGAAAAATCCTATTGACGAAAAAGGAAGAATGTAGTAAAATATAACTGAGAATAATCATAATGGAGGTAATTCCCATGTCAAAAAAATTTATTGTTGAAACATCAGCAAGACACGTACATCTTACAGCAGAGCATTTTGCAGTTCTGTTCGGTGAGGGCAAGGAGCTTACAGTTAAGAAAATGCTTTCTCAGCCTGGTCAGTTTGCCTGCGAGGAAAGAGTAACAGTAGTAGGTCCTAAGAAGGAAATGCCCGGCGTATCAATCCTTGGTCCTTTCAGAAGTGCAACTCAGGTAGAGCTTTCAGCAACAGACGCCCGTTCAATCGGCATTGCTGCTCCTATCCGTGAATCCGGTGACGTTGCCGGCTCAGGTGCCTGCAAAATCGTTGGTCCCTGCGGTGAGATCGAAATAAGCGAAGGAGTTATCGTAGCAAAGCGTCACATTCATCTGACTCCTGAGGACGCAGCAGAAATGGGCGTTAAGGATAAGGATGTTGTTTGGGTAAAGGTTGACACAGAGGGCAGAAAGGCAATTCTCGGCGATGTTGTCTGCCGTGTTTCCGAAAACTTTGCAACTGCAATGCACATTGATACAGATGAATCAAATGCTGTAAGTGCACCTCGTGACCTTATGGGCGAGATCGTTAATATCTGATGATTACATATTAAAGCATATATGGACTGCTCAGGACAAAGCTCCCGGGCAGTCCTTTTTTATGTTGTGATTGACATAAGCCTTTGTTTATGATAACATATAGTTAAGGAAATTAAAATAATATTATATGTTCTGTAAAGGAGGTGGTGATTTTGCACCTGAGAAAAATTCTGAAAATGATTTTTTCTTTTATTATCGGTCTTTTTCTTTGTGCCGCTGAGATTTCTGCGGGTCTGTATGCGTCAGCCTTTGAAATTGATGCAGAGGAGTTTCTGTATAACGGAAATATATATTATCAGATAAATGAGCTTGGCGAAGTAATCATCACCCGTTCAAGAGCCTCGGTCACTGTGGCAGAGCTGCCTTGTGAAATTGACGGAATGCCTGTAACGGAAATAAAAAGCAACGCCTTTCAGGGAAGAACACGTCTTGTAAAGGTGGTTCTGCCGGAAACTGTCACAAAAATAGGTGACTACGCCTTTCATCAGTGTACCCGTCTTGAGGAAGTGTCTATACCGGACAGTGTAACGACGGTAGGCTGGAGCATTCTGAGCGGAACGCCCTGGCTTAAAAATCAGCCTGAGGGCTGTGTAATAGTCGGTAACAGAATCGTAATAGCATACAGCGGAGAAGGAGAGAATATTGTAATACCCGAAGGAGTTACGTCGATAGCCGGCTGTGCCTTTGAAAATCTGAAATCTCTTATGTCGGTTACTATTCCGTCAAGTGTGCAGAATATAGGAGGCCTTGCATTTTCCGGATGTACAAAGCTTACGGAATGTATCATACCGGAGGGAGTAAGGACAATAGGCGCATATGCCTTTAACTGGTGTTCAGCACTCCAGAGAGCAGACATAGCGGATAGTGTGGAAACTATTGGAAACCATGCCTTTTTAGGCTGCAGCAGTCTGATTTCGGTTAAGCTGCCAAAAAATCTTGCCAGAATCGAAACTGCAATGTTCTGCGGCTGTCTGAGCCTTACGAAAATTGCAATACCTGCTTCGGTTACAGAAATCGGCAGTCAGGCATTCATGGAATGTATATCTTTAGGTGAGATTTCCCTTCGGTCTACAGTAGTATCCATAGGGACAGACGCCTTTGAGGGCTGCAGCAGTCTTCAAAGACTTACGGTGTTTAATGCAAACTGTAAAATAGCTGATTCGGAAAAAACTGTTGCTCCGAATGCTGTAATATACGGACTTCGTGAGTCCACAGCACAGACCTATGCCCAGTGCTATGAGCGTCAGTTTGTACTTGCCATGCCTCTTGCAGGCGATATGAATGAGGATGGCATAGTAGATATCAGTGATGCAGCGAAGCTTTTGTCTGTCTACGCAAGATGCGGCGCCGGGAGTATCAGTCAGGTGAGTGCATTTGAAATGTCAGCAGGCGATATGAACGGAGATAATAGTCTTGATGTTTCCGATGCTATATTGATATTGAAGCGTTACGCTGAACGAAGTGCGGGAATCCTGGAAGAACAATGAGCTTTATGAACAGAGGTGTTTTTATGAAAATTAATTTGAAAGGAAAAAAACTGATGGGATTATGTCTGAGCTTGTCTGTGCTCTGGACAATATGTCTTATGCCTGTACTGGGAGAATGTGCCTTTGCAGAGGAGCAGAGCGATCAGATTTCAGACGGTATACTGATTTACAGAAGATCAGATACACTGGACGTGCTTACAGTAACAGGTTCATGCTATGAAATAACAGGTGAACTTGTACTGCCGTCTGAATATGACGGTATGGAGATAGTGGAAATATCCGGCGGTGCATTTGCAGGGCAGACAGAGCTGACATCATTGTCTGTTCCCGCTACTGTTCAGAAAATAGGAGATGAGGCGTTTAAGGACTGTACGGGACTTACAGATATAATTATTGAAAATACCATACAGTCAGTTGGCAGGGACGCTTTTTGCAATACAGGCTGGAGTATGGAACATGAATCAGACAGCCTGAGGATACTTGACGAAACTGTTCTGATATCGGTGGCTGAGGATGTAAATGAGATCACTCTTCCGGATTCAGTGCGTGTAATTGCAAACGGTTCCTGTGCCGGCAATACCGGGATCACATCGGCAACACTTACTGAAAATACAGGATATATCGGAAATGAATGCTTTTTCGGATGTACCGGACTCAGAGATGTGATTCTTCCAAGCGGCGTGAAATTTATCGGTGATCAGGCATTTTCAAATACATCAATCAGTAAGGCTGTTATTCCGGGAACGGTGCTTTCCATAGGAAAAAGCGCTTTTATGAACTGTCCGGAGCTTTCACAGGTAACGCTCTGGAATGGACTCGACAGAATAGGCAGCAGTGCATTTGCAGTATGTCCTATGCTTAAAGAGGTTATAATTCCCGATACGGTTACAGAAATGGGTGCGTCTGTATTCAGGCAGTGCAGCGGACTGCAGAATGTGATAATAGGCAGCCGTATAGACACCCTTCCCGATTATGCTTTTCAGGAATGCACAGCCCTTTGCAATGTTAACATAGGAGGAAAGCTTCTGAAAATAGGCTCGGGAGTTTTCGATAAATGCACTGCTCTTCAGTCACTGGAGCTGCCTGAAACAGTTTTGTCAATAGGTAGA
>JBJERG010000221.1:0-3969 GCA_051882155.1 Ruminococcus sp. | reverse complement strand
GTGTAAGCATCCGGAAAACAACGATCATCAGAACTAAAGGCAGCACATAGCTTATAAGGAAATACGCAAGCGGAGAAGTGCTTGTTATAATTTCCGCCTTGAATTTAGCACCGGATTTATAAAGTCTATCAACAAGCCATGGATCTTCCATTAAACCGGTTTTAAAATATTCAGTTTCCTCCTTATTGGTGAATGTTATTTTAGTTGAGTCGATATTTACAGAGCCGATATCATGTTCATCAGCCATCTGAAGCAGAGTATCATAACCGACTTCTGTAACGGGATGCTTTAAGAAATTCGGAAACACGAACATATTGAGTAAGATGAAAACAGCAATAGCTATTACCCAGTACCATATGTACGGCTTCTTATTAGGTTTCATTTCTTCCATTTTTTAATTCTCCTATTTCAGTTTTTATACTTATATTATAATCCAATCGGAATTAAAAAGCAATGAAAATCTAAAAAAAAACTAAGCCGGTTAGGTGAAAATTATGTGATAGTTTATAAAAGAGGAATTTGGAAAATACCAATATCGGGAGGATTCTTTGTAAAACGGAAGAAACAAACGGATAATCCGCAGAAAATTGCCAGACCCCAAAGACTTCCGGTATTTATATTTTTCTTCGTGAAACGTATTGCAAGGATACTGCATACAAGGGAGCATACATAAAAAAGAAGAATGTCAGCAGCCGGAATATTTTTGCCTATTATACCACTGTAGGTATAGAAGACTGATGTCTGAAGCAGCATTGCAATAAAAACAGCAAAGCTCCAGGCAGTAAGAAAGGAAGGGATTTTCCGTCTGAAAAAAGGGTATAAAATAATTGAAAATGAAGCAGCAGGAAAAAACAGCAGTTTCATATGTTCCCATACACTTTCATTTACAGCAGAAAAAAGCCCTATGAATGAATTGCACCCGGACCATTCATAGGTAAAATGTAAAAGAGTACCAAGCACAGATATCCAGATAAATCCTGCCAGGCATATAAGTTTGCTCTTCGGCATAACGCATCACCTCAGAGAAGTATATGCAGTTGTTTTTGTTTACAGAACAAAAAGCCGGAGAGGATATAAAAAAACTGCGGCAAATATGAAATCTGCTACAGCCTGATAAAAAACTTAAGTGTAACGGAATGGTGCGGATAAGAGGACTTGAACCTCCACCTCCTTGCGAAGACCAGCACCTGAAGCTGGCGCGTCTGCCGATTCCGCCATATCCGCATATGTAATCGCTACACTTAAATTTAATTTTCAAAAGTTTTTGGTGCGGATAAGAGGACTTGAACCTCCACCTCCTTGCGAAGACCAGCACCTGAAGCTGGCGCGTCTGCCAATTCCGCCATATCCGCACAATCCATTAGAACATTGTAATTATATCACATTAAAATTAATTTGTCAAGGGATTTTGAAAAATATACCGGATAATTTCGATTCGGGCAACAATATTTTCATTTTGAAGAATGTTGCATAAACTCTTGCACTATTATTTAAAATGTGCTATAATTAAAAAATACGATATCGGAGGTTATAAAGTTATGACAGAGCATTATCTTGACAATGCTGCCACAACAAAGCCGTGTACAGCTTCAGTAAATGCTGTAATGAGATGTTTTTCTGATCATTATGGCAATCCCTCTTCTCTGCACAGGGCAGGACTTGCGGCACAGCAGGAAGCAGATCATGCAAGAGCAGTGATTTCCTCTGCTTTAGGATGCGATACAAGAGAAATTATTTTTACGTCATGTGCAACAGAAAGCACCAATATGGCACTGAGAAGTACTGCGGCTGCATATGGAAGAAAAAGGAAGAAAATTGTCACAAGTGCAGTTGAACACGCTTCTGTAAAAAAGGTTCTTGCATCTCTTTCAGAAAATGATGGATTTGAAATAGCAGAAATAAAACCCTGTGAAACAGGTGAATACAGAGCAGAAGACTTTCTTTCGGCTTGCGATGATAATACAGTTATGGTCAGTATGATGATGGTAAATAATGAAACAGGTCATGTACTGCCTGTAATGAAAACATTCTCCATGATAAAGAAAAAATACCCTCATATTATCACTCACTGCGACGCAGTTCAGGCATTTATGAAATATCCTGTGAAGGCACGCCCTCTTTGTGCAGATTTTATTTCCATAAGCGGACATAAGATTCATGCTCCAAAGGGTATCGGCGCTCTTTATGTCAGAAAGGGTACCAAAATCAGACCGCTTATTCTTGGCGGAAAACAGGAAAATGGTCTTCGTGCAGGAACTGAAAGTGTTCCGCTGATTGCCGGTTTCGGTGCAGCGGTGGAGAAGCTTGCATCAACTATAGATAAGCGTTTTGAATATGTGAAAGAACTGAACGCAGCACTAAGAAAAAAACTGTCTGAGCTTGAAGGTGTGAAAATACTTTCACCTGAAAGTGCTTCTCCATATGTTCTCAGTATAATTGTTCCGGGAATACGTTCTGAGATAATGCTTCATTATCTTGAAGCAAGAGGAGTATATATTTCAAGCGGATCGGCTTGTTCAAAGGGCGCAGGAAGCGGTGTTCCGGAAATTTTCGGCGCATCTCAAAAGGATGCTGACAGTGTACTGAGAATAAGCTTTTCTGCTGAGAATACACCTGAGGATATAAACGCTGCAGCAGAAGGTATAGCCGCAGGTCAGAGAGAAATAATACATAAATAAAAAAGTGAGGATTCAGAAAATGGCAGCAAACGAAATCATTCTCGCCAAATACGGCGAAATTGCACTTAAAGGACTTAATAAGAAGACCTTTGAAGATATTCTTATGAAAAATCTCAGACGCCGTCTTCGAATGATAGGTTCTTTTACAATTACAAAGGCACAGTCAACAATCTATATTGAGCCAAGAGAAGACGGACAGGATATAGACGCTGCAATGGAATGCGTCGGCAAAGTATTCGGAATAGCTGCAATATGCAGAGCTAAGGCGTGTGAAAAGAATTTCGAGGCTATTGCAGAGCTTGCAAAGACATATCTGGCAGATCAGCTTTCATGTGCAAGGACTTTCAAGGTGACAGCAAAACGTGCTGACAAGGCATTTCCAATGAAATCTCCTGAAATATGTATGGAGCTTGGTGCTGTTCTTCTGGATGAATTTCCTGGCATCGAAGTTGATGTTCATAATCCTGAGGTTACAGTTACTGTGGAAATACGTGATACCCAGGCATATGTGCACGGAGAGAGCATAAAGGGCGCAGGCGGACTTCCTGTAGGTTCAAGCGGAAGAGCACTGCTTCTGCTGTCAGGCGGAATTGACAGTCCTGTCGCAGGTTATCGTATGGCAAGAAGAGGAGTTCATATCTCAGCTATACATTATGTAAGTCCGCCTTATACGTCAGACCGTGCGAGAATCAAAGTAGAAGCTCTTTGTCAGAAAATGACTGCATACTGCGGCAATATAGCATTTTTCTGCGTTCCGTTCACAGAGATTCAGGAAGCGATAAAGAAAAATTGTCCGGAAGAATATTTTACTATTATAATGCGCCGCTTAATGATGAGAATAGCAGTCAGAATTGCAGCAATAGACAAATGCAGCGCACTTGTTACCGGAGAGAGCATAGGACAGGTGGCAAGCCAGACAATGGAGGGAATTACCTGTACAGACGCTGTATGCAATATACCCGTTATGCGTCCTCTGATTGCCCTTGACAAGACTGAGATAATTGAAACTTCACGTGAGATAGATACTTTTGATATATCAACACTGCCTTATGAGGACTGCTGTACCGTATTTACCCCAAGACATCCAAAGGTTCGTCCTCACCTTGAGGACATTGAAAAGGCAGAGGAAAGCTTTGACTTTACGGAACTTATTGAAAAGGCAGTTTCTGAAACCGAGATGAAAGTTTTTAAGATGGGCGGAGAGGTTATTCTGTAATATTCTGAAAGGTTCGTGAAAAAAATGAGAATCATTGGTATATCCAGTGAAGAGATTGTGCAAATTTATAAAGAA
>JBJERG010000220.1:0-3987 GCA_051882155.1 Ruminococcus sp. | reverse complement strand
CCGGAATCCCTTATCGGAATACCGAACCTCATGGAGGCTTACAGAAGCGGCAATGTGGGTATCATCAATGCTCCCGGAAACGGCGTTGCAGATGACAAGGGAATATATTATTTCGTTCCGAAGATGATAAAATATTATCTCGGTGAAGAACCGATACTCCGAAACGCTCCCACATATCTGCCCTTCTACGAGGAAGATATGAAATATGTAATGGATAATCTCCAGAAACTGGTTATAAAGGACGTTGCAGAAGCAGGGGGCTACGGCGTAGTATTCGGCAGTGAGCTTTCAAAGGAAAAGCTGGAAGAATTCCGCAGAACGATTATTGCTGAGCCGAGAAGATTCATTGCACAGGAGGTAATAGACTTCCTGGATCTGCCGATACTTGATAACGGCGAAACAGTTATGCGTAAAGCAGACCTGAGAGCGTTTGTGCTGTCAGGAGAAAAAACAAGGGTTTGGGCGTCGGGACTTACCCGTTTTTCACGCAATCCCGATTCATTCGTAGTCAACTCATCTCAAGGAGGAGGTTTCAAAGACACATGGGTACTATCTCGATAGAACACAGCGACCGCCTTTACTGGCTTGGACGCTATACAGAAAGAGTTTTCACAACTCTAAAAACACTGCATGAACTTATTGACAGAATGCTGGAAAGCAGAAACTGCTACACAGAATATCTCAGTTGTCTGGGAATTAGCGATACATACGAAGATAACAAGGCTTTTATCCACAGCTTTCTCTATGACAGCAGCAATCCCAATTCTATTGCCTACAGTCTGGAAAGAGCATATGACAACGGCATTGTTCTGCGTGAGGAAATCTCAACAGATGCACTTTCATTTCTGCAACTGGCAAAGGATACACTTAAAAAGTCGGAAAAATCAGTGAATACAAGATTTTCTCTTCTTCCTCTTGAAGATCTGCTGTTTGGCTTCTGGGGCTGTATTGAAGACCATGTTTATGATGAGGAGATAAAGAATATTATCTTTATAGGCAAATCTGTGGAACGCCTTGACCTCTATATCCGCATGAAATATTCATACGGGGAGGTTTACAAAGAATTTCAAAGACTTTGCAAATGGCTGAGAAATGTGCCGGGAAATACACCATTCCGCTATAATACACAGTATCTTGGCAGCCTTGTGGAGATCATAGGTGAAGAACAGGAGTACAGGCATAGCCCGGATATTGCTGTGACGAGTCTTGAGCGTCTTTTCGAAAAAGCGGAGGTCAGAATATGAAAAAAGTAAATTTCAGTTATACAACTAAACTGACCTTTGATGACTATGTTCACGACCACAGCTTTGCCCTGCGCATCATTCCGCCGGATACAGAGGTGCAGAGAATATTGTCATGCAGTCTGAATATTTCCCCGAACGTTTCCACACAGCAGACAATTGACGCATTCGGCAACAATGTTATTACAGGCTATATAAAGGGCGATCACCGTTTCCTTGATTTTGACATTAAGGGAACTGCTGAGGTAGATTCTCTGAATTACAACAGGAAATATATGCCCTGTTATCTCTATCAATCGGAATATACTGCTCCAGATGAAAGTCTTAAAGAGTTTTACAGGAACATTAAGGAGCAGAATACAGGCAGCATTTCAGAAAGAGCGAAATTTTTAAGCGGAGTGCTTTCAGAAACCATAGAATACAGAAAGGGCGTCACTGACACTGCTACAACAGCATCACAGGCGTTTGCCCTTAAAGCAGGAGTATGTCAGGACTTTTCTCATATTCTCATATCCCTTCTGAGAATGGACGGCATTGCCGCAAGGTATATTGCCGGACTTGCATTCTGTGACGGCGAAACACATTCATGGGTGGAATACTGGACAGGCGATCACTGGGAGGGTATTGATCCAGCCAATAACTGCAGTGTGAATGATGATTACCTGGTTCTCTCAATGGGACGTGATTTCCGTGATTGCGCAATCGACAGAGGCGTTATGTTCGGAAGGTATACAAAACAATTACAGCTTGTCAGGTCTGTACTATACTAATATTAAGGGTGAAAGCTATGATAGAAACAATAGCAAGCGCAGCGCTTGCAGTCAATGAAAATCTGAATATCCGTAAGCACAGGATACAGAATGGATAAGCTTGATGTAAGCAATAACACTCTACTGAAAGAACTTAATTGCTGGGCAAATCGTCCGTATCTGAACTGTGCCCATAACAAATATACGGTAGAACTGACGTTCTAAAAAGCAAAGTGTAGGTTTGTCAATGATACGTTACAATTATTTTAGAAAACTTCGCTGGGAGTTAAGAAAGTCTTAACATAGTCAGCAGGAGTCTTCCTGTTCGCTGGATATAAAACATCACAATAAAACAGGGTATCTCGGCTTGAGATACCCTGAAACTATATAAACTTGTCTTATTGTTCATTCAGCATTAATATCCGTGATCGCTCATGTAATCATCTACAGCATTCTGGAATTCCTTATCATTGATATAACCGTCGTTGTTTGCGTCGTTGTTGCTGTAGTATTTGTCGTTTTTATCGTAATTTCCTGATGTGGATTTATCATAACGATAATCATCAAAACGTATACTATCGGAAGTAGAAGAATCATAATAAGATAAATTAACACTTGTTTTTTTATCAAAACGATATTTATAATTAATTAGGAGAAAATCATCTTCTACAGTAGGATAACGTTCAAGACCGGGATAATCGTTTTGCAGTATTGGAACGATTGTATTTATTATGCAATCACTTACGGAAGAATCAAAATTATTATTTACATTTACTTCCCAACCCAAAAGTTTACCATTTTTAAATGAAAATGTGTACACATATTTAAATGGTGCATTACAGTTATTCTTTTTCCAATCGGAAGTGACATAAGAATCAAGATACGAATTGGAATCTACATAATAATCAATATAATCACCACTTAAATCATCCACAGGTTCGCCGAATAATTCAACAATATCTTCCTTCGACATTCCGGCTTTAACATCGTTGAATATCTTTCCGTTTGTATCGCTGATTGGCGAATACAGAGGTGTTGTTGTTGTTGCGACAGTTGTCATTTTTGTAGTTGCTGCAGTGGTTGCTTTTGTCGTGGTTGTAATTTCTGCAGCAGATTCTTCCTTCGTGCTGCTGCCGCTGCAGCCGGTAAGAACACCGCATACTGCAAGAATGAGTGAAAGCGACAGGGCGGTATTCTTTTTCATGAGTTTGCCAAAATTCATTTTCTTGTTCATAAAAACTTCTCCTTAAAAAATATTTTTTAAAAATACTGAAAAAGGGTTATCCAGTGACATCGGTGCAGTTACACTGCTGCCTTAATATGAACTTTTTCTGCATACTATGTATAATTATAATATATATATATATATATATGATATATTGTGTACAAAATGTTAAATGTGAAAAATGATATATTTATAAGAATATTCTGAACCTTATTCAGCTGGCAGGCAGACGCTTAAAATGCAGCATAATAAACCTTCGGGAAAGTTCGTCGCTAAAATATGGAGTCTGAAAAACATCATTGTCTTGTGATAATATCAGCATTTCCAAGCATGATCTGACACTTGATGAAGCAACTTCTGCCCTTGACAATATCACTCAGAAGAAAATTGCAGATACTCTCAATACTCTCAGGTGTACAAGAATAGTCATTGCTCACAGACTTTCCACCATACGCCACTGCGACAGGATAATCGTCCTTGACGGCGGAAAGATCGTTGAGGACGGAACTTACGAGCAGTTGCCTCCTTCGTTGTTGTTTCTTTTTTTCTTACCCATTAGCGAGAAATGTCCCTATTGCGGCATAGAATTGCCGGGATATGCCGGATTTTGTAAATCCTGCGGGAAATCAGTAAAATAGTTGAGCCTTTCTATAAAGAAGCCGGAGAAACAAGCAGCTATGCACCCTGTTTATTGTGTTTATGTCTATACCACATTAGGAGTAACTGTATTCTCTTTTGACTTTAATCGTCAGGCGTATTATATAATATCAAT
>JBJERG010000219.1:0-3991 GCA_051882155.1 Ruminococcus sp. | reverse complement strand
CCGATCTCCATTTCCGTCCACATCTGCTGCTGCCTGCTGGATTTTATTTTCAAAACCGTTTATAAAACCTGCTTTTGCCGTACAAAGATCAAAAATATTTATACTGCCGTCACAGTTTACATCACCGGGAATTATCTCAAATTCAAGAGAGCCTTCTCCTGCAATTCCTGTTCCTCCAACCGCACCGATAAGTTCATCAACATAAAAGCTGTTTGTACTGTCTGCCGTTTCAATATATATATACATATCAGAAGCGTCTTCCGGTATCATGTAATTTGTATTGACAAGCTGAACCCATTCTCCTCTTACTGCCTTTGATTCAGCAATAGTGCTGTACTGCGTATTGCCCTCAGAGTCAGTATACTGGAGCTTCATGTAGAAGGTGTCGGTCAGATCACCTTCAGTATATTTTACATGAGAGCTGAAGCTGTATTCAGTGCCGGGTTTAAATACAGATGTGCTGAGCTTTTTGCAGGCACCATTCCATGGAGATGTTCTGTCGTATACATAGAGTGAATTACTTCCTACATATGATTCATCACTGCTTGATTCAACCCTGGCAGGACCTCTTCCGGTAAGCTCGTCGGTACTTCCTTCAAAGCTGCAGCTGAAATACCAGCCAAGTTCATTAGGCTTTATTTCTGTAGGCTGATTCCAGTCTGCACGTTCATAGTCAAAAAAGTCTATATCAGCGTAACCGCCGGTATTCTTTGTGGCATAACTGTAGATTCCGCTTCTGTATCCTGTAAACAGTTTCAGGTCATATGTCATAGAGAGTTCATTGCCGATTTTCTTCCAGTCAGCTCCGTCATATGAATAATAAAAGTTAGCCTTGTCAATATTGTAGGAAGCATTCAGGTTTTCATCTACATTATTAAACTTGAAATCCACCTTCAGATAAATCTCATCTCCGGAAAGGCTGGTTTCTTCTATAATTTTATTATAGCTGTCCTTAACGTCACCCTTTGATTCAACAATTCCATTCTCTGCCATATAGACCTTTTTGGAACCGTCATCTGCAGCATAAACGCCTACATTGCCGTAATTATACTGAAATGCTGAAAGACCTGCATAGTCACCTGTCTTCATACCCTTTGTATCAAGCTTTATAACACTGCTGCAGGCAGGTCCTTCTGTTCTCTGGGTAAGAGTATTTCTTGCATTCAGAAGGTTCGTGGCGATAGTATTATTTTTAAGTCTGAGGTATCCGGGCCTTTCGGTAACTGTCCATGCTGAATTATCCGGATTATGATTCCACTGCCATTCAAGGGCAAGTTTATCTGAACTGTAACTGAAATCATCATCCTTGGCAAGGAAGGTTCCGGAATGTCCTCCTTCTATCTCAAACGTAACAGGAACCTTACCGTTTACACCCATCATGGGCCAGCCATTTTCCCACGAAACAGGCACCAGAACAGGTATACGTCCCACAGCGCCATGATCCTGGAAAAGCATTCCGTACCATTTTCCGTCCGGTGTATCAACAATGCCGCCCTGTGCAACACCTGAGCCGTATGTTCCTACTCCTGAATTCAGAACAGTTTTGCCTTCATATGTACCTAAAAGCTCACGGCTTCTGTAGCAAAGCTCAATTCTTCCGCTGGTGCTTGGCCATGCAATAACAAACACGTAATAGTAATCACCGATCTTCTGAATATGAGAACCTTCGCCGGCAAGATTATCAAGTCCCGTATTGAACAGCACCTTTTCTGCACCGCCATTTTTAAATCCGGTCATTTCAGCGTTAAGTTCCTTTATCCTTATCTCACCGCCGCCGCCGTACACAAGATAATTCCTGCCGTCATCATCAAAAAGAATTGAAGCGTCATGATACATACCCGGTATCTCGCTTCTTGTCCATGTGCCGTTTTCAATGTCGTTTGTTTTGTAAATGTATGATTTGCCGGTTCCGTAGCTTCCGAAGAATACGTAGAAATTGCCGTCATGATATCTCAGGCTTGCTGCCCATTGTCCATGTGCATAATCATGCTCACCGCCTGTAAGGGTCTGCTTGTTTCCGTCAGAAAGGGTATCATAAACATAGCTGCATATTTCCCATGAAACAAGATCCTTTGACTTCATAATCGGCGCACCAGGGCTGAAAAACATTGTGGTGCTTACCATGTAGTATGTATCACCTACACGGATAACATCTTCGTCGGGAACATCTGACCAGATAATGGGATTTGCCACAACGGAAGTATCAGCGGCGGAAACATATTCTGTATTATTCCTTTGAAAAGGCATTCCCCATGATAAAACAGCTGCAGCTGCTGTAATTGAAAGCAGGCTTCTGCATATATTCTTTTTGCAAATGTGCATAATAATATTCCTCCTATTCCGTATATTGCAATCATATATTACAACAATTATACTATAGCACAATAACCGCCATACCGCAACCTATAATTTGAATATTCAGTGGATAAAATGCAGAAGAATTTTGGTGCAGCTTTATATTCTTAAAAAAATAAGAACCGTTCGTTTTATGCGAACGGAACCTATTCGGGGAAATATTAATGCTTTGCCAGCACTTTTATCATTATTATAACAAAGAAAATTTTAACATACTACTCAAAAATTGCTCACTGATTGGTTTTTGTCACATTTTTTGCTTAAAACATCATTTTTTCAGTATTCTCATAGCATTCAGAACAGCAATGATCGTAACGCCTACATCACCGAATACCGCTTCCCACATTTCTGCAAGTCCGAAAGCACCAAGGAACAGAAAAACACTCTTTATTCCCACAGCAATCACAATATTCTCAATAACGATCCTCTTCGTTGCCTTTGCAATGCGGACAGCGTCTGCAATTCTGGAGGGTTCATCAGTCATAAGAACCACATCCGCAGCTTCTATAGCGGCGTCAGAACCAAGTCCGCCCATTGCAATTCCTACATCTGCACGGGCAAGAACAGGAGCGTCATTTATGCCGTCGCCCACAAAAGCAAGCTTTTTGCCGTGAGGTTTCAGGCTGTCAAGTGCTTCCATTCTTTCAACCTTCTCATTCGGAAGAAGCTGTGCATAAAACTCATCCATGCCAAGTTCCTCTGCCACGGATTTAGCGATTTTTTCATCATCACCTGTAAGCATGACTGTCTTTTCAACGCCCATACCTTTCAGTTCAGCAATTGCCTTTTTGCTGTCCTGTTTAAGCTCATCTGCAATTACAATACAGCCTGCATACCGACCATCTGCAGCAACATAAACTTTTGTGCCTGTCTTTTCGCAGGATTTGTAATCCACATTCTCAGATTCCATAAGCTTTCTGTTTCCTGCAAGGATCTTTTTTGTTCCGACTTTAACACAAACTCCATGCCCCGGTATTTCCATGTAATCAGATATAACAGACCTGTCAACTGTTTTTCCATAAGCGGCTGTTATGGATTTAGCTATCGGATGATTGGAAAAACATTCTGCTCCGGCCGCATATCCGAGAAGCTCTTCATCTGAAAATCCGAAGGCAGGCAGGATTTCCGTAACATTAAAAACACCTTTTGTAAGAGTACCGGTTTTGTCAAATACTATTACGCCAATTTTATCAAGAGCTTCCAGATAATTGCTTCCCTTTACAAGAACTCCACGCTTAGACGCTGCTCCGATACCTCCGAAGAAAGTAAGCGGAATAGAAATCACCAGTGCACATGGGCATGATACAACAAGAAAAACAAATCCTCTGTGAATCCATTCTGTCCATACGCCGCCAAAAGCAATCGGCGGAAGTACAGCAAGGACAGCTGCCAGCAAAACAACAACAGGAGTATAATATTTTGCAAAAACTGTTATAAAATTCTCAGCGGGCGCTTTTCTGGAGGATGCGTTCTCCACCATGTCAATGATCTTTGTGACAGTTGATTCGCCAAATGATTTCGTAACCCTGATATTCAGAACTCCGCTTTGATTTATATAGCCGGACAGCACTTCATCTCCCTGATGAATGCTTTTGGGAACAGATTCACCTGTCAGCGCACTTGTATCCACCATAGA
>JBJERG010000218.1:0-4002 GCA_051882155.1 Ruminococcus sp. | reverse complement strand
TCACATACAAAATATTTAACAGCAAAACAAAAGAACTTTGTGCGTCAGCTGAATCATATCATTGCTTTACTGACAGTGATATGCGTCCGATACGAATAAATAAAAAATCTCTGTCTTTACATGAAGCATTTTTAAATGCAATGAATGTTTCATATACAGACTAAACAAAAACCGCAGACTAAGGTGCTTTATGGAAAACTGCTCTTAGTCTGCGGAACTTTTTTAGATTTTAAGATATGGTTTAAGGTATTGCCCTGTATAGGAATTACTGCAGGCTGCAATCTCTTCAGGTGTACCGCAGGCAATTATATTACCTCCACGATTTCCGCCTTCCGGTCCAAGGTCAATTATATAATCTGCCACTTTAATAAGATTAAGATTATGTTCAATTACAAGGATAGAATTTCCGTTGTCGGCAAGTCTTTGAAGTACTTCCACAAGACGATGTACATCTGCTGTGTGAAGACCTGTTGTGGGTTCATCAAGAATATATATTGTTCTCCCGGTAGAACGCTTTGAAAGCTCTGTAGAGAGCTTAACTCGCTGAGCTTCACCGCCTGAAAGGGTGGTTGCTGGCTGACCGATTTTTATATACCCAAGACCTACTTCCTGTAAGGTTTTAAGTTTTCTTGCAATCTTTGGATGCTGTGCAAAAAACTCAACGCCTTCGTCAACTGTCATTTCCAGTACATCGTGGATATTTTTTCCACGGTATTTTACTTCCAGCGTTTCATGGTTGTATCTTTTTCCTCCGCATACATCACATGGAACAAATACGTCAGGCAAAAAGTGCATCTTTATTCTGAGAATGCCGTCACCCTGACAAGCCTCGCATCTGCCTCCTTTAACATTAAAAGAAAACCGTCCTGAGGAAAAACCTTTTGCCTTTGCATCGTTTGTTTTAGCAAAAAGGTCACGTATATCTGTAAATACGCCTGTATAGGTTGCAGGATTGGAACGAGGTGTTCTGCCAATGGGTGATTGATCTATTGCAATGACCTTATCAAGATTTTCTATTCCGCACATTTCGTCAAATTCTCCTGCCCTGACCTTTGTTCGGTTGAGCTTGGCAGTGAGATGCTTGTAGATTATTTCATTTACAAGTGTGGATTTTCCTGAACCGGAAACTCCTGTGACACAGGTAAATGTTCCGAGAGGTATTGTAACATCTATATTTTTCAGATTATGCTCTCTTGCACCCTTTACTGTGAGAAATTCTCCGTTTCCGCTGCGTCTGCTTTCGGGCAGAGGAATTTCCTTTTTACCGCTGAGATACTGACCGGTTATAGAATTCTTACATTCAAGCAATCCTTTGACGTTTCCTGAGTAAACCACCTCTCCGCCATGCACTCCTGCTCCAGGACCTATATCTACAACATAATCGGCAGCTCTTATTGTATCATCATCATGTTCTACTACTATAAGTGTATTGCCAAGATCACGGAGTCTTTCCAGTGTTGCGATAAGCTTGTCATTATCTCTCTGATGAAGTCCTATGCTTGGCTCATCAAGAATATAAAGAACACCCATAAGATATGAGCCTATCTGTGTTGCAAGGCGGATTCTCTGGCTTTCTCCACCTGAAAGAGTTCCGGCTGCTCTTGAAAGAGTAAGATACTCAAGTCCCACATTTTTTAAGAAACCAAGACGTTCCTTGATCTCTTTTATTATTCTTGCTCCGATAAGTTCTTCCTGCTTTGTAAGAGTAAGATTGTCAAAGAAATCAATGCAGTCGGATACAGATTTTTCTGTCAGGTCAATGATGTTTGTATCTCCTACTGTCACACCGAGAACTTCTTTTTTCAGACGTTTTCCCTTGCAGACAGGACAGTTTACACTGCTCATGCAGGCTTCAATTTCCTCTTTCGCCCATTCTGCTCCCTCCTTGTAACGACGTTCAAGGTTCGGGATAATTCCTTCAAATGTTCCTCTGTATCCGGTTGTGCGTCCATTAGACTGAATGCGGTGCAGAAAAAGCTCTTCTGTTGTTCCGTAGAGAAATGGTTTTAGTGACTTTCTTGAAAGATCTTTTACAGGCGTATCAAGAGATATGCCGTATTGTGCGCTTATAGCATTGTAATACATCATGCCTATTGATTTTTCATCAAGAGTATTCCAGCCGGGAGCTTTTATTGCACCTTGTCTTATGCTGAGTTCAGGATTCGGAATAATAAGTTCAGGATCGATTTCTTTAAATACACCAAGACCTGTGCAGTTTTCACAGGCTCCGAAGGGATTATTGAAAGAAAACATTCTTGGTGAAAGTTCCTCTATTGATATATCGTGTTCAGGACATGAATAATTCTGAGAAAACAGCATTTCTTCCCCGTCAATAACGTCCACAACAGCAAGACCTCCTGAGAGAGAGAAAACTGTTTCAAGGCTGTCTGAAAGTCTTGAACGTATGGAATCCTTTACCACAAGACGGTCAACTATTATTTCAATGTTATGCTTTATATTTTTCTGGAGAGTTATTTCCTCCGAAAGATCATATACATTTCCATCAACACGAACACGAACATAGCCTGAACGCTTTGCATTTTCAAGTTCCTTTGTATGAGTACCTTTTCGTCCTCTGACAATGGGTGCGAGCAGCTGAATTCGTGTTCCCTCTTCAAGCTGCATAACCTTATCAACAACTTCATCTACAGTCTGCTGATGAATCTCACGTCCGCATACGGGACAGTGAGGAATTCCTATGCGTGCATACAGAAGCCTTAAATAATCATATATTTCCGTAACTGTACCTACTGTTGAACGTGGATTCTTTGAGGTCGTTTTCTGGTCAATAGATATTGCAGGTGAAAGTCCCTCTATGCTGTCAACATCAGGTTTTTCCATCTGGCCTAAAAACATTCTTGCATAGGAAGAAAGACTCTCCATATAACGTCTTTGTCCGTCTGCAAAAATAGTATCAAATGCAAGAGATGATTTTCCGGAACCGGAAAGTCCTGTCATTACCACGAGCTTGTCCCTGGGAATTTCTACATTGATATTTTTAAGGTTATTTGATCTTGCGCCACGAATGATTATTTTATCGTTCATTTCTTTTTCTTTCCCTCCAGTTCCTGAATCTTATCTCTCAAATATGCTGCGTGTTCAAATTCCAGAAGTTTAGCAGCCTCTTTCATCTGTGCAGTGAGTTCTTCAATAAGCTCACGTTTTTCCTTGGCAGACATCTTTGGTTTAGCCGAAACGGTTTGTTCTACCTCTTCCTTTGAACGAATATCTATAACATCTCGAATATCTTTGCGAATGGTCTTTGGAATGATACCGTGTTCTTTATTGAACTCCATCTGTTTTTTACGGCGGCGTTCTGTTTCTGTAATTGCTCTTTCCATAGAACCGGTGACTTCATCAGCGTACATTATAACCTGTCCATGCGCATTACGTGCGGCACGTCCTATAGTCTGTATCATAGAGGTTTCGCTTCTGAGAAATCCCTCCTTGTCGGCATCCAGTATTGCCACAAGGGACACTTCAGGTATATCAAGACCTTCACGGAGCAGGTTTATTCCCACCAGAACGTCAAATTCTCCCATACGAAGATCACGGATTATCTCCATGCGTTCAACTGTATCTATATCATGATGCAGGTATCTCACACGAACTCCCATGCCTTCCAGATATGCAGTAAGATCCTCTGCCATCTTTTTGGTAAGCGTAGTCACAAGGACTCTTTCGTCCTTTTCTGCTCTTTTCTGTATCTCAGAATAAAGATCCTCTATCTGACCGCTGACAGGTTTCACAATAATCTCCGGATCAACAAGTCCTGTGGGACGAATTACCTGCTCTACGATCTGTGCAGAATGTTCCTTCTCAAAATCTCCGGGAGTTGCACTTACGTATATTGCCTGATTTATATGGGAGTAAAATTCATCAAAATTAAGAGGTCTGTTGTCAAGTGCGCTGGGCAGACGGAATCCGTATTTTATTAATGTGTTTTTTCTTGCTCTGTCTCCTGCTGACATTGCCCTTACCTGAGGAAGCGTAACATGGCTT
>JBJERG010000217.1:0-4002 GCA_051882155.1 Ruminococcus sp. | reverse complement strand
CTCAAAACAGCTTTTATCATAAGTTACAATACTTTCGCCACTCGGGGCGAAAAAATGAAAAAGGTCACGATTTTGGGGAATATCGGGGCAATACAGATTGACATTTTATAATATATATGATATAATTTTCAAGGTTTTCAGGCAGAAACCGTTTGATTTTTACAGGACATATCGGAAAGCGGTATGCAGCGTTTTCCGGTATGCCCTGAACCTAATTAATTTGAAAGGGAGAGTTATATGAAATTCGAATTACTCGAAGCTGCCGGAACGTATCTTTTCAATATGAAAGCTATGGCTATTGTACTGTTTTTCATATTTGCAATAATCGTAGTCGGATACCTGATCGGCAAGATTTCTGTCAAGGGCGTTTCCCTTGGAACAGCTGCAATATTTATCGTTGCACTTTTCGCAGGTCACTTCAATGGCGTAATGACTGCTGAAGGCGGCGCATGGGCAGACAGCGCAGGAACTATCGCAAATTATCTCAAGCTTGTTCAGAACCTGGGTCTGGTTCTCTTCGTAGCGTCTGTAGGTCTTATTGCAGGTCCCAGCTTCTTCAAGAACCTGAAAAAGAACGCTAAGTCCTACGTTCTGCTTGGTACAATAATTATTCTTGCAGGTGCAGGCTGCTGCGCACTGATAACCATTCTGGTGCCGGGCATGACCTCTGCAATGTCTACAGGACTGCTTTCCGGTTCTCTTACAAGTACTCCTGCATTTGCTGCCGCACAGGGCGCACTTGAAGGCGTTATTTCTGAAGAAGAATTCAAGACTATTTCCGTAGGTCACGGTGTTGCATATCCCTTTGGCGTTATCGGCGTTGTACTGTTCGTTCAGATCATTCCTAAGCTTCTGAAGGCTAACATGGACGAAGAACGTGCTAAACTTGTTGTTGCAGACAGCGGTGATGAAAAGGTTAAAAAGCAGCTGAAGCTCTTTGAAATGGACAAGTTTGGTCTTGGTTCATTTGCCCTGGTTATAATGATGGGACTGCTTCTTGGTTCAATCAATATTCCTCTCGGCGGCGGTAACTCCTTCAGCCTCGGCACAACAGGCGGTCCGCTGATCATTGGTCTGATCTTCGGTCACTTCGGCAGAATCGGCAAGCTGAGCCTTAAGGTAAATGAGCATATGCTCAGCATCTTCCAGGAGCTTGGTCTGGTACTCTTCCTGATCGGTGCAGGTATTGACGGCGGTGCAGGCTTTGTTGATACTCTGGTTGAATACGGTCCTATGCTCTTCGTATGGGGCGCAATTATGACTCTCGTTCCTATGCTTATCGGCTTCTTCTTTGCAAAGTATGTTCTGAAACTGAGTCTGTTCAATAACCTTGGTTCAATCTGCGGCGGTATGACAAGCACACCTGCACTTGGTTCACTTATTTCCATGACAGGTACCTCCAATGTTGCATCTGCATATGCTGCAACTTATCCTATCGCTCTTATTCTGGTTGTTCTGCTGACACAGTTCCTGACATGGCTTTAATCAGATATTTTTAAATAATTCTGCCTGGTAATTGCGGTGCTGAAAATCAGCACCGCTTTTTTTGTTGAAATGTATAAATACAAATGCCATATTTAGTCAGAAATACCGAAAATATAATTTCTGCTTGACAAATGTGACATAATTTGATAAAATAATAATGTTTTACCGCTTTAAACGTTTAAATCTTTAAACTATTAAATTATGAAAGGGGCAATTGTAATGATAGGAATTACAATTGCGATGCTGGCAGTATACATTGCAGTAATGCTGGGCATCGGAATTTACACATCAAAAAGAACGAAATCAGTAAGTGACTTTGTTCTTGGAGGAAGAGGAGTAGGCTCATGGCTTACTGCATTTGCTTATGGAACATCATATTTTTCAGCCGTTGTATTTATCGGCTATGCAGGACAGTTTGGCTGGAGCTATGGTATCTCAGCTGCATGGATAGGCATTGGCAACGCTATACTGGGAAGCGCCCTTGCATGGATCGTTCTTGGTAAGCGTACCAGAATGATGACAAAGCATCTTAATGCTAAAACCATGCCGGAATATTTTGAGAAGAGGTTTGATTCCAAAGGACTTAAAATAGCTGCTGCGATCATAGTTTTCGTATTCCTTATTCCCTATACAGCTTCTGTTTATAATGGTCTGTCAAGACTTTTTGCAATGGCACTTGGTCTTGAATCAGAATTATCCTACAAAATGATAATCGTTGCAATGGCTCTTATTACTGCTGTATACGTAATTCTCGGCGGTTATGCTGCAACAGCCCTCAACGACTTTGTGCAGGGCGTTGTAATGCTTGTAGGCATTGCAGCAGTAGTTATATGCGTTATCAACGGACAGGGCGGCTGGAGCGAAGCTGTGTCCAAAATGGCTGATATTGACGGCGGCAAGGGCGAATTTGCAAGTATATTCGGACCGGATCCTATAAACCTCATAGGTGTAGTAATTCTCACATCTCTGGGAACATGGGGATTGCCCCAGATGGTTCACAAGTTCTACGCAATAAAGGATAATGACGCTATAAAGAAGGGTACTGTTATTTCCACAATATTTGCCCTCGTAGTAGCAGGCGGTTCTTACCTGATGGGCGGATTTGATCGTCTGTACAATACAGTAGCTGAAGGCGAAGCTCCTGTATTCGATTCAATGGTTCCAACAATGCTTGAAAAGGCACTCCCGGATCTGCTTATAGGACTGGTAGTTGTGCTTGTACTTTCTGCGTCAATGTCCACGCTTTCATCACTGGTACTTACATCAAGCTCCACACTTACAATTGACTTTGTAAAGCCTAAGATGAAGAAGGAGAATGAGAAGAGCGAAATGCTTATCATGCGTGTACTTATTGCAGTATTCCTTCTTATTTCAGTGGTTATTGCATTCAATAAGAATGCTTCTATTACAACGCTGATGTCCTATTCATGGGGCGCACTGGCAGGTGCATTCCTTGGACCGTTTATGCTGGGACTTTTCAGCAAGAAGGTAACAAAGGCTGCTGTATGGACAAGCTTTATAATGGGCATAGGACTTACAGTGCTGCATATGTTCTTCATAGGCTTCGGATTGTTCCCGGATCTGAAGGCAGCTGTAGCAGGACTGTGTCCGCTGAATCTTGCATCACCTATAAATCTGGGTGCGATCGTAATGATTCTTTCCATAGTGATTGTACCGGTTGTCAGTGCATTTACCAAAAAGCCTGATACAAAATATGTAGATTCGGTTTTTGAATGCTATTCCAAGGAACTTGATTAAATAATCACATATGTAAAGTGAATAACAGGCTGCTGCGATACTAAAACCTCGCAGCAGCCTGTTTTTGTTATGCCTTATACTAACTCTTATCGTTCTGCTGAAAGAAGCTGCGGAACAGCATTTCGCCGCTCTGCATTGCCCGCTTAGTATCAATATCCGTAAGTGTAAAAAGGGCAGAAAAAAGCCGCTGTACGTGCAAATACAGCGGCTGAAAACAAAGCATTATATTGTGTGTGTTGAATTATTGAAGTTTATAACTTCAAATAGTAAGTGCGTCTAAGCACTTAAAAGTGACTTGATTGAGATTACTTCTCAGGAAGTGAAGTAATGAAACCTGCAAGGAATCTCATAAGTGAAACAAGGTCGTCGCCATTAATCGCACCGTCATCCTTACAAGCTGCATTTCTCAGAGCCTGTTCATTAAGCTGAACCTGACCAAGGAGGTACTTGTTCAGACGAATGATATCCTGTACGCCTACTCTGCCGTCAAGGTTTGTATCACCGATAAGGTCATGCCAAACAGGTTCAGAAGAAGTAGTTGTTGTGGTAGTAGTTGATGATGTTGTTGTGGTTGTCTTGCTGGAAGTTGATGTTGTTGAGCTGCTGGTAGTTGTTGTAGTAGTTGTTGTTGTGGTAGTTGTAGTTGTTGTAGTTGTAGTAGTAGTTGTTGTTGTTACATCAGCAGAAACTATAATATTAACAGCACCCTTAACGAAAGTGATATTTTCTCTTACTTCTGATGTAAGAACCGCCTCACAA